>JBBFLK010000022.1 GCA_037479115.1 Anaerohalosphaeraceae bacterium
GCGCAAGTCTTGAATTTAGAAAATGCTAAAATTATTTTTTGGAAACGGCACTAGGCAAGAAGATTTCCAATGCGAAAAGACGCCTCTGTTCCGAGTTCGCTGCGAAGATGACTCCAGACCTTTTGACGAAAGTTGACCCCAACAACGAGGTGCGCGGCTGGCTCGAGAAAGTTGGCGCGGAACTGAACGCAGGTGAAACACCGAGACAAGGGGAGGGCGCATGATCCCAAAGGAATGCAAGAGATTGGCGGAGGTGGATTTTCCGATTGCGGTGGTCAGCAAGCACTCGGCGCGGGAGAAGTCCATTCGGCATGGGCATCCATCGACGCTGCACCTGTGGTGGGCCCGGCGGCCGCTGGCGGCCTGTCGAGCCATGCTGCTGGGGCTGCTGCTCCCGGACCCCTGCGATCCGCGCTGCCCGCCGGATTTCAAAGAGAAGGCACGGTCGCTGCTGCAAAAGACAAGGGGAAATATCGGCCCCAATGACCTTGATTTGAGAACGGCCTTGCTGGATTTTATTGGCGACTTTGCTGATTGGGATAATTCCTCCCATCCGGTTTATCTGGAAGTCGGCCGGGGACTGGTCAAGGCCGCCTGGCCGGAGGAAACGCCGCTGGTGGTGGACCCCTTTGCTGGCGGCGGGTCGATCCCGCTGGAGGCCCTGCGGCTGGGCTGTGAGGCCTTTGCCAGCGACCTCAATCCCGTGGCCTGCCTGATCCTCAAGGTCATGCTGGAGGATATTCCCCGCCACGGCCCACAATTGGCGGAGGAACTGCGCCGGGTGGGCAATGAAATCAAGGAAAAGGCCAAGAAGGAACTGGCCGAATTCTATCCCTGCCTGCCGGCAGGCAGGCCAAAGAATCCCGACGAGGCCACACCGAATAAGTATTATGCTTACGTCTTGCGCTGCTGTGATGGTTCTCTTTATAAAGGACACACGGATGACCTTCCTAGACGATTCAAACAACACTGTGAAGGACTGGTCGAATGGACCAAAACACGGTTGCCCGTCGATTTGCTTTACTGGGATGAATATGAGACACGAGAAGAAGCCATCGAACGAGAGAAATGGTTGAAATCCGGAGTCGGACGGGAGTGGCTGGCACAGCAGTTTCCCAAAGAAAAACCTATCGCCTATCTGTGGGCCAGGACCGTTCGCTGTGAATCTCCCAATTGCGGAGCGGAAATCCCGCTGATGCGGTCGTTCTGGCTTTGCAAGAAAGCCAATCGCAAAAAAGCATTGCGTTATACAGGAACCACGGACAATCTGCCGCAGTTCGAAATATTCGAGCCGGAAACAGACAAGGAAGTCCAGAACGGCACGGTCACCCGTGCCAAGGCCACCTGTTTGGCCTGTGGTACAGTCCTTTCTCCGGAGCGGGTCCGTGCCCAGCTGGCCGCCCAACACGGCGGAGCAAATGCCGTGTTTGATGCCAAGGGCAATCGCATCGGCGGGGCACGGCTGCTGGCTGTGGTTACCCTACGAGAGGGCCAAACCGGCCGTTATTATCGCCTGCCCACCAAAGCAGATTATCAGGCCGTTTATAAGGCCCAGCAGAAACTCAAGAAAATACTTGATGAATGGGAAAGGAACGGCAAAAAAGGTTTGTGTCCAGTGCCGGATGAGCCGACCCCAGTTGGTGGCGGCTCGGGCGCTGGCCGTGCCTTCAGCGTCCAGAAGTACGGCATGCTCAAATGGGGCGACCTCTTCACGGCAAGACAAAAATTATCGCTTATTACTATTGCATATAAAATTATGACAGTTAGAGAAAAGCAAAATCTTGCAATAGTACTTAGTCGAATAACTGATCTTGAAAATTCCCTTTGTGGTTGGCGTGCAAGTTCAGAATGCATTGATCACCTTTTTGCACGACAGGCTTTACCTATTGTGTGGGATTTTGGTGAAGCTTCTCCAATGGCAGGAGCAACAGGTTCTTGGGATAGCTTATTAGATCGCTCTGCAGAAGGATATTTTACGAGTAGTACATTAAATGAAACTGGACTAGTTCAGCAAGCCGATGCGTGTCAGTCTCCATTGCCGGAAGATTCTGTATCGGTTTGGTTTACTGATCCGCCGTATTACGACGCGATCCCATATTCAGATTTGTCGGATTTTTTCTTCGTTTGGCTCAAACGAACGTTACCAGGCCACCCCTTATTGCGAGATCCGTTTGATCCGCAAAATGGCCTAAGCCCCAAAGCAGCTGAAATAGTTCAGGATGAAACCAAAAAAATAAATAGTCGTTGTAAAGATCGAGCTTTTTTCGAAGAAGCAATGGGGAAAGCGTTTGCCGAAGGCAGGCGTATTCTGAAAGAAGATGGCATTTCCAGTGTTGTCTTTGCCCATAAAACAACCGAAGGGTGGGAAGCATTATTGACCGGTCTTATCCATGGCGGGTGGACGATTACCGGCTCCTGGCCCATCGCTACGGAAATGGAGTCGAGGTTAAGAGCCAGAGATTCTGCCGCCCTTGCCACCAGCATCCACCTTGTCTGCCGCCCGCGGCCCGAGGACGCGCCGGTGGGCGACTGGGGCGAAGTCCTGCGGGAACTGCCCAAACGTGTCGGCGATTGGATGGAACGGCTGCAGGCCGAAGGCATCCGCGGCGCGGACCTGGTGTTCGCCTGCATCGGCCCGGCGCTCGAGATCTACAGCCGTTACAGCCGGGTTGAGACGGCGGACGGCCGCCCGGTCAGTCTGGCCGAATTTCTGGAGAAGGTCTGGGAGGTTGTCGGCCGCATAGCCCTCGAACAGGTGCTGGGTACGGCCGAGGCCAAGGCGCGAAACGGCGTAGCCGGGGCGCTCGAAGAAGATGCTCGCCTGACGGCCCTGTTCCTCTGGACATTGCAGTCCACCAACGGCCGGAACGGCCCGGGCAGGGAGGCAGGCGAGGAGGCCGACGACGAGGCCGGCGACGACGAGGATGAAGAAGAAACCGCCCCGAAGGGTAAGGCCAAAGGGTTCAGCCTGGTCTTCGATGTGGTCCGCCGCTTCGCCCAGCCCTTGGGCATCGACCTTTCCAAGTGGGAGGGCCGCATCATCAAGACTGAAAAGGGTGTTGTACGGCTGCTGCCGGTTGCTGAACGGGCAAAGCAGTTATTCGGCGAGGAAGGGGCTCGGGCTGCGGCTACTTGGGTCGAACAAGATCCGACTCATAATATCCAGCCCATGCTGTTCTCGGATATGGAAGACCGCGCCCCGAAGATTCGCGGCCGCCGGGGAAAGCGAACAATCAGTCCCGATGCATCGGAAATTGATGTAAGCCATCAGCGGACAGTCACAACGCTGGATCGGGTCCATGCCGCCATGCTGCTGCAGGCCGGGGGGCAGACCAATGCCCTGCGGGCTCTGATCCAGGGCGAACAGCAGCGCGGCCCGGACTTTTTGCGGCTGGCCAATGCCCTCTCGGCCCTGTATCCCAAAGACAGCGAAGAAAAACGTTTATTGGATGCTATGCTTCTGGCAGTGCCCAGATAGAAAGATGAATGGAGGTTTTCATGGAAGCCTGGTTTAAGGTTGCAACACCGCGAAAAGAAGTTAGAGAGGGCCGCTCGTTCAATCCGGATGAGTTCGCCATTCATTTAGAACAGGTGCTGGCCAAGACGGCCCCGGAGGATTATCGGGAGCCGAAACAGTTTTTTGCCCGAACCTGCTTTACCCGCGCGCTTCGGGAACATGCGGGCATGGTGCTCCGGCGGCTTTCCGGCCAGACCTCCAATACGGCCCCGGTGATGACCCTGATCACTCAGTTCGGCGGGGGCAAGACCCACACCCTGGCGGCCTTATATCATTTAGCAACTGCAGGAGAGAAGGCATCGGAGTTTTCCGGCGTCAGCACGCTTCTGGAGAAAGCAGGTTTGGACCGTGTTCCCTCGGCCAAAGTGGCCGCATTTGTCGGCAATGCATGGGACCCTCAGAAGGGCCGGGAGACGCCTTGGATTGATATCGCCTGGCAGTTGGCCGGAGAAAAGGGAGTGGCTTTATTGGGAGAAGCGGCCAAGACCACACCCCCCGGAACCGAGGCGCTCAACCGGATCTTTCAGGCGGCCGATGCCCCGGTTTTGCTGCTGTTTGATGAAGTATTGAACTTCTTGAACCGCCACCGCGGCATGGCGGAACAATTTCATGCTTTCATCCAGAATCTGACTGTGGCCGTTACCGGAACGACTCACAGTGCCGCTGTAATCAGTTTGCCCCGCAGCCAGGTTGAGATGACCGACTGGGATATGCGGTGGCAGGATCGAATCACCAAGGTGGTCCGCCGTGTTGCCAAAGACCTGATTGCCAATGACGAAACCGAAATTTCCGAGGTGGTTCGCCGCCGTCTGTTTGAGGATATCGGAAACGACCGCATCCGGAAAAATGTGGCTAAATCCTATGCTGACTGGTGTTTTGAACGGCGGGCACAGCTTCCCCCGGAATGGACGGCAGTGGATAGCGCCAGTACCGAGAAGAAGGCGCGGGAATTTCTTCGGCAGCGGTTTGAAGTCTGCTATCCCTTCCATCCGGCTACTCTGTCTGTATTTCAGCGGAAATGGCAGGCGCTTCCACAATATCAGCAGACTCGCGGCACGCTGGCCATGCTGGCTCAGTGGATTTCCTGGGCCTATCGCACCGGCTTTATCGAAGCCCGCAAGGAGCCGTTGATTACGCTGGGTTCGGCTCCGTTGGATGTGCCGGAATTTCGCAGTATTGTGCTGGGGCAGTTGGGAGAATCCCGCCTTCTTGCCGCCATCGAGGCGGATATTTCCGGTACTCATTCTCATGCTCGGGCATTGGATGCAGACACCCAAGGCGTTTTGCGGAATATCCATCGAAGGGTCGCGACAACCATCCTGTTTGAATCTTCCGGCGGCCAGGTAGACAAAGTTGCCCACTTGCCGGAATTGCGTTTCGCCCTCGGGGAACCGGCCATGGATACCACATCCATCGATAACGCAGCGTTTGCTTTGGAAGACAAATCGTACTTTATTCGCCGGGTGGGGTCGGATGGTTTTAAGATCAGTCATCAGCCGACCATGAAAAAGGTAGTCAATGACCGCCGGGCCTCCCTCGATGAGGAATCTGAAATCATTCCCGCCATGCGGTCACTAATTCAGAAGGAATTTGAGCGAAGTGCCGGTGTTCCCTTAGTCTTTTTCCCAACCGAAGGGGCCTCTGTACAGGATACCCCGCGGCTGACACTGGTGGTTGCCGATCCCCGCTCGGAATGGACAGGCGAAGGAACATTGCGCAAGCAAATTGCAGAATGGACAAAACAGCGAGGAAAATCCCCTCGCTTGTATTCGGGATCTCTTGTCTGGTGTATGAAAAAGCCGGGCCGTGATTTACGCGATAAAGTGGAACTCTGGCTGGCCTGGAAACGAGTGGCCAGGGAGATCGCCGAGGGAACGTTGGGAGGCGATTTTGACCGCAGCGACCGGGCGGAGCTTCAATCGAAAGTGGCGGAGGCAGAAGAGGCTGCCAAAGACGAGGTCTGGGGTGGCTATCGTTTCGTGGTCATCGCAGACAACCAGGAATCAGACGGGCTGAAGACCATCGACCTTGGTGCAGGTCATTCCAGCAGCAGTGAATCGATGTGCGGGAGAGTCCTTACGGCCCTTAAATCGCAGGCCCTGCTGAATGAGTCTGTCGGAGCGGGATATATTGAGAGAAATTGGCCTCCAGCGTTGAAAGAAGGGGGTGCTTGGCCTTTGGCCAGTCTTCGGCAAAGCTTTCTAAACGGTTCGCTTACTCGGCTTTTAGATCCGGATACGGTTTTACGTTCACGGATTGTCGAATTTGTTTTGAAAGGTGATTTCGGACTTGCTTCCGGCCAGAAGCCGGATGGATCGTATGAGCGAGTATGGTTTGAGGAATCGATTGCCCCGGATGAAGTCGCATTTGATCCGGGAGTATTTTTACTGCTTAAATCAAAAGCCCAATCTCTTAAAAGATTGCCGGAACCCGCTCCTCAGCCGGGGCCTACTCCGGGTCCAAGCCCAGAACCTCAACCGCAGCCGGAGCCTGCTCCGGAACCAGAGTCTGGGCCGGTTCCGCCTTCCGGTGAAAGGAAGCAAACGTTCCGAATCTCAGGCAGTCTGCCGCCGGAGATATGGAACCGGCTGGGCACTCGGGTTCTTCCAAAACTGCGAAGCGGTTCCGATTTAGATATTTGTGTGGAGTTTAAGGTCACAGTAGAAAATAGAATGGTTTCTTCGTTTCATGCAGATTTGCAAAATATCTTAAAGGATTTAGGACTGGATGAGTCTATTTCCATAGAGCCGATTTAGCGTTTATGCATTGAAGGGATTATTCTGGAAATCCTTCTACCGCCACAAACTATCCGGCGACCTGTTCGCTATCGAAACCGACCCGCAGGGCAAGGTCCCGTCCTCCTCCGGCCCGCTGCTGTCCAAGGAACTTGCCCCGTGTTTCTTGTCAATTCGCGACCGCTTGGAATATCAATGTAGCCCGATATTTTTTGCCGAAACGTTAATACTTGTCTCCCTGAACCTTCCTTTTATCCCACCCTCATGATCGCCTCCATCGCCTTCTGATGGTCTTGCTCGGCATAGACTTCTGTAATAGCCGAGGAACGGTGCCCAAGGATAATCCGGGCGGTTTCCAGCCCGAACTCCTTCCGCAGGAACGTGGCGGCGTTGTGGCGCAGTTGGTGCGGGTGCCAGTGCTGCTCGGGCTTCCAGTTTGTAAATTCCTCATCCGACATTCCCTCCGGCCGAAACGCCTTCTTGATTGCCTTGGCGATGGAATGGCCATAGCCGGTCGTGGTATAGTGCTCACCCGGCTGTCTTTTGGGCGCCTTTTTGACGTTGGTGCCCACTGTATTGCCCTGATGCAAAGGCGTCTTGCGGCCGGCAAACTGCTGCTGCCGCCATTCGGCCATGGCCTCTGCAGGGGAGAAACAATACGCCTCTTTCGGACGCAGCAGAAACGGCCTCAAGACTGCCTGGGCACGAGGGCCCAAGTAAATAGTCCTCGAAAAACCGCGATGGGCCGTCTTGTGATGAGCAGGGCGGTACAGCCAGATCTTGCCTGACATGTCAATATCACCCGGCCGCAGCATCACCAGCTCCCCGCTGCGGGCACCGGTCAGGAGTTGAAGCTGAATCAGCGCCCAGACCTGCCGGCTCACATACGGCTGGACCGCGTCGATATGTTCCTGGGGCACCGGACCGATCGGTGCAGTCTCCCTGGCCTCGCAGCGGCCCTTGGGCAGTCCCTTGACCGTTTTCAGGCCATGATAAACGCCGGCCGGAATCAATTCCTTCTCAGCCGCCCAGCGGAACATCAGTTTGATCCGGCTGACCATCTTGTTGATGTTGTTGCGGCAGAGTCCTTTTTGCACCATCTTGTGCCGGACCGCCACAAGGGCACGGGGCCCAAACTCAACCGCCGGCGCAGCACCATACAGGAACTGAAGCGGCCGCAGGGCCTGTCGGAAGTTGTTGATTTCATAGGTCTGCGTTCCATCGGGCCGAACATAATAGCCCTCGGCATGCTTCCAGAACCGGGCGATAATCTCATTGAGGGTGATGTCATTGGGCGGCGGGTCCACCTGCTTTCCGGCCGCCAGCCATTCGGCGATGGCCTGGTGATAACGCTGGTTTGCCTCGGCGGTTCCATACGGGCCGAAGTATACGGCTCTTCCGTTCAGGACAGCATAGGCCTGGCCGGTGGCTTTGTGATGACGCAACTTGGGGATTGGGGTGGTTTTCTGGGCATTCACGGTATTCCCTTTCCAAAAAAGAGTAGTTCTACTGCTTTCCTGCAAAGAGTTACGACCGCGATGCCCGAAGGCATGTAACCGTAAGTGTGGGTTTCAGCGTAACTTACGCCAACTCCCCGAGCAGGGGTCGAACCTGCGACCTAGCGGTTAACAGCCGCTCGCTCTACCGATTGAGCTATCGGGGAATCAGTTTAGTTCATAATATTGCTGTTTTCGGTGATTTTGTCAAGCCAGTCGAGCAGAAAATTTCGATTTCCTTTCGGAAAGTATCCGGCTTTTTTCATAAAGATTTGTCTGGCAAAGAAAACAGAAATAGCATCTCAAAAATTGTCCAAAATAATAGACCCGAAGACTCCGGTAAAGAGACATAGCTGCTGTTTTTTTGCGAGGAGTAAGCGTAAATTGAAAAGCAAAGTTTTTAGAAAAGACACCGGATAAACAGGATGCAGAAAGTTGGAATAAAAGGGAATTTTTGGTTGAAAAAAAGTCTTTTTGGCTTTCAACTATTTAGCGTTTCTTCGAAAACATATCTGTTTTTTTATAAAGGGGCGTTATGAGACAGGTAAATCGATTGGCGGTATGGTGTCTGGCCGGCGGGTTTGGACTGCTGACATGGGGATGGGCTGCTGCAGCGGAGAATTCTTCGCAGAAAGGACAGCTCGGCGAGGAAGTAGTGATTGCGACGTGGAACATCGAGAATTTTATGATGCTCTTTGACCAGGAGATGATGCCGGAACGCAGCCGCAATATGACGGAATATTACCGAGACCAGGAGG
Source organism: Anaerohalosphaeraceae bacterium (assembly GCA_037479115.1). Taxonomy (NCBI): domain Bacteria; kingdom Pseudomonadati; phylum Planctomycetota; class Phycisphaerae; order Sedimentisphaerales; family Anaerohalosphaeraceae; species Anaerohalosphaeraceae bacterium. The sequence goes on from JBBFLK010000022.1 coordinate 8,507, forward strand.
ATTTATACGAAATAGCCCGAACGATGAAACTGCCGCAGATGAATGCGGATATTGTGCTGATCCAGGAAGGGCCGACCCAGGCGATGCTGGAACTGTTCGTGCGGAAGTGGCTTGGCGGACGGTATGCCTATGTCAAATCCTTTGAGGGCAATACGGAGGGACAGTATTTGTGTATGCTGATGAAGCCGGGTTTTCGCGTGCTGCAGGAGCGGGTGTTTAAGGAGGAGAAAGACGCCGTCAGCGGGCAGATGCTGTTTTCGCGGGGGCCTGCCTTTGTGCTGGTGGAAACGCCGAAGGGGCGGCGGCTGTGGCTCGGCACGACGCACGCCAAGAGCAAATCGGACAACAGCAAATCGGTGACGGAATGGCGGATTCGGGAGCTGGTGCGGACGCGTCAGATTTGCGGGGAGCTGCTCGGAGCCGGTCCGACGGAGTATCTGCTGATTGGGGGGGATTTCAATGATGATTTCGGACTGGATTCGTTTGAGAAATCAGTAGGGCAGGATGCAGTAGAAGTGATGATAAGGGGGGAAGGAAAAGAGAAACTGGTATGTCTGGATGAGGTGATATGGAAACAGAATCCGCAGGCCGCCTCGTATCATTGTGAAATTAAGCCGCCGCGGTATCGGTCGTTTCTGGACCATTTTTTTGCCAGTCCGGCTCTGGCGGAGCGAATGAAGGAAATTTACCTGGTGGACGACCCGATTGCGGCGGTAGCCAGCGACCATTATCCGTTGGTGGTGCGGCTGAGCTGGCCGGATGAGTTGAACGAGAATCTGCAGCAGGGAGAAGCAAAATGAAACGGATAGGATGGGCGGCGGGACTTCTTTTTGCAGCGGTCTGTCTGGGGCTGCCGGGATGCGGCAAGGAGCCGGCGGGCGGTGAGTCCGGCAAGGTGGTGCTGTCGGTCATTACGCCGCACAATGAGAATATCAAATATGAGTTCAGCCGGGCCTTTCGGGCCTATGCCAAAGAACAGTACGGCTGGGATGTGGAGTTTCAGTGGCGGGATGTGGGGGGCGGAAGCAGCTCGATTCTTCAGTATCTTCGGAATGTGTATTCGAAGGCGGACAGCTGCGGGATTGATGTGCTGTTCGGCGGGGGAGAGTACACGTTTCAATATCTGGATGCGGAAGGGCTTCTGGAGCCCCTGGAGGCGGGGGAGGATGTGTGGGAAAACATTCCGGCGGTATTCGGCGGGATGGAGATGTACAGTCCGCGGAAGACCTGGTGCGGCAATGTGCTCAGCAGTTTTGGGTTTTTGTACAATAAGGAACTGCTCAGGCGGCTGAATGTAACGGAGCCGACTTCGTGGGAGGATTTGGGACGTCCGGAATATTTTGATTTGGTGATTATGGCGGACCCGACGCAGTCGGGCTCACAGGCGGCGGCCAACGAGATGATTGTCCAGACGGCTCCGAGCTGGCCGCAGGGATGGGCCAAGCTGCTGCTGATTTTGTCCAACGCCAAAAAGTTTACGGACAGTTCCGGAGCAGCGGCGCGGGCGCCGAGTCTGGGGGAGTGTGCGGTCTCGGTGTGCATTGATTTTTACGGGATGATGTACGCATCCGAGGCGCCGGAGAAACTGGGGTATGTGAGCCCGAAGGGGCAGACGGCCTATACGCCGGACCCGATAGCCGTGCTGAAAAATCCGCCGAATCGGAAGGCAGCCCAGGCGTTTGCGGCGTTTGTTCTGTCGCCTCAGGGACAGGGGCTTTGGGGGCTGCCGGCTGGGCATCCGGATGGGCCCCAGCGGTATCGACTGAACCGCACACCGATTCGAAAGGATTTTTATCAGACATATGGAACAACCGGCGCGGTGCTGGCGGCCAATCCTTATGAGGGCGGCACCGAAATGAAAATTGATGCCAAACTGCGCGAGGTGCGGTACGGAGTACTGGCGGAGCTTGTTTATTCGGCGGCGATTGAAAATGCTTCACTGCTGCGGGAAGCCAAGCGGCGGATTCTGGAACGGCGGATGGACCCGGCGCTGGTCGCGGCACTCACGCGTCTGCCGGAGAATATTGATACGGTCGAAGAGATTCATGCGATAGCCGAGCAGCTGAAGGACCGTACAGCCGCCGAGCGGATTCGAACCGACTGGACGGCATATTTCCGGTCGCAGTATCGGCAGATTCTTCAATAGGGACGGATGGAACGAACGGGAACAGAGCAGCCGTTTTGGCGGCGGTATCTGGAGAAGGCCGACCCGCTGGTTGCGGCGGAGGTTTTGATTTTTCTTTTTGTGGGGTTGTTTTTTTTCTGGCCGCTGGCGGAAGCGGTTGGGGCGGGGCTGACATTTGAAGGGCATTTCAGCTTTTACTGGCTGGGACGGCTGTTTTCCAATCGGATTGTGCTGGGGCAGATTGCAAACAGTTTTTTGCTGGCATCTGTGACAACAGCCCTGTGCCTGCTGCTGACGATGCCGATGGCGATTGTGAGCACCCGGTATCAGTTTCGGGGGCAGGGGGTTTTGACGGGGCTGCTGCTGGTGCCGCTGATTCTGCCGCCGTTTGTGGGGGCGCTGTCGATTAAGCGGTATCTGGGACAGTTCGGGATTCTCAATCTGGTGCTGGAGCGGCTGGGCGTGCTGGATTTGTCTACGGGGCGTCCGCCGGACTGGCTGGGGTCAGGGTTCTGGGTGGTGGCGGTCCTGCAGACGCTGAATCTGTTTCCGATTTTGTATCTGAATCTGTCGGCGGCGCTGGCGAATCTGGACCCGGCGTATGCGCAGGCGGCCCGCAATCTGGGGGCGGGGAAATGGACGGTGTTTCGGCGGATTACGCTGCCGCTGCTGCGTCCGGGGATATTTGCAGGCGGCTCGATTGTGTTCATCTGGTCGTTTACGGACATCGGCACGCCGCTGATGGTGGGCTATGAGGAGCTGGCGTCGGTGAGGATTTTTAAGGAGCTGGCGCGGGCGGATGTGTCGGGGCGGACGTACAGTCTGGTTCTGGTGATGCTGGTGCTGTCGGTGCTTTTTTATGTGCTGGGCAAGGTGGTTTTCGGGCGCTCGAGCGGAGCGGAATCGGCCAAGGCTAGTACCGCCTCGGCGGGCCGACGACTCGGCTTTTGGGGGACGCTGGGGGCGTGGGCGTTTTTCGGCGGGGTGATTTTGCTGGCGATTCTGCCGCATATCGGGGTGGTTTTGACGGCGGTTTCGGGTCAGTGGATTAAGACGATTCTGCCGGAGCGGTACACGCTGGAGCATGTGCTGTTTGTGCTGCGGCAGCCGGAGCCGCGACGGGCTGTGCTGAACAGTCTGGTATATGCGGGACTTTCGACAACCCTGGATTTGGTGATCGGCTCGGCGGCGGCGTGGATGCTGGTGCGGCGCCGGCTTCGGGGGGCCAGGGTGCTGGATTTGTGTCTGATGCTTCCGCTGGCGGTGCCCGGGGTGATTCTGGCGGCCGGATACATTGCGATGACGGCGCCGGGTCGGCTGCTGGAGGCGATTGGGCCGATGCGGAATCCGACGATGCTGCTGGTGATTGCGTACACGATTCGTCGGGCGCCGTTTGTGGTCCGCGGCGTTACGGCGGGCCTGCAGCAGATTCCGGAGACGCTGGAACAGGCGGCACGGAATCTGGGGGCGAGTGCGGGGCAGGCGATACGAAAGATTACGGTGCCGCTGATTGCGGCCAATCTGATTGCGTCAGGCCTCCTGACCTTTTCGTATGCGATGCTGGAGGTGAGCGATTCGCTGGTGCTGGCGCAGCTGCGGGTGCATTATCCGATTACCAAAGAGATTTATACGCAGGCGTATTCGGCGAATGCGGATGCGATGCAGATTGCGGCCTCGCTGGGGCTTTTGGGGATGCTGGTGCTGGGCGGGTCGCTGGCGGCGGCGGCGGTGCTGATGGGCAAGCGGCTGGGGGCGGTATTCCGGGCGTGAGAACGTCCACCGGCGAAAATGCGTTGAGGCGAGTTTGGACAACATTATCCTGGTTCGGAAGCGGCGGATATGATTGAGATACGGCTGGAAGGAATTTCGAAGGTCTATGCACAGGGGCTCGGGAGCGGGCCGGTCTTGGAGAAGATTGATTTGGTGATTGAGCCGGGGGAGTTTTTCTTTCTGCTGGGGCCCAGCGGGTGCGGCAAGACGACGCTGCTGCGGATTTTGGCGGGTCTGCTGGAGCCGACGAGCGGCCGGATTTTGTTTGACGGGCGGGATGTGACGCATCTGGCGGCGGAGAAGCGGCGGACGGCGATGGTGTTCCAGAATTATGCGCTCTGGCCGCATCTGAAGGTGATTGAGAATGTGGAGTTCGGACCGCAGATGCAGGGCATCGAGCCGGAGAAGCGGCGGCAGATTGCGATGGAAAAGCTGGCGGTCGTGCAGATGGAGGCGTTTGCACAACGCAAGCCCAATCAGCTGTCGGGCGGTCAGCAGCAGCGGGTGGCACTGGCACGGGCGCTGGCAGCGCAGCCGCAGTGTCTGCTGCTGGATGAGCCGCTGAGCAATCTGGATGCACGGCTGCGGGCAAAGATGCGCACGGAACTGCGGCGGCTGGTGAAGGAATCGCAGACGACGGCGGTCTATGTGACGCATGACCAGAAAGAGGCGCTGTCGATGGCGGACCGGATTGCCGTGCTGTGCGGCGGACGGATTGTGCAGATCGGCAGGCCGCAGGAGATTTACCAGCGGCCGAAAAATGAATTTGTGGCGGATTTTATCGGGGAGGCGAATTTTTTAACAGGAAATCTGTTGCAAACAAATCCGGTGAAAATCCGGACGGAAGCGGGGATTCTGGCGTCAGAGATGAGAACGGACCGGGCGGCGGGGGCGGCGGTGAAATGCTGCGTGCGCCCGGAGAAGGTGCAGATTCACGATATAAAAGATTTTGCGGATAGAAATCGCCCAAACCTTCTGGCCGGGACGGTTCAAAGCATCGCCTATTATGGAGAGCTGAGCCAGATAGAAGTGCGGCTGAATGCAGGGGTTGTGTGGACGGTGACGGTTTTTTCCGGCCGGGCGGAGGGGCTTTCGGCGGGAACTGAGGTTTTGTGCGGGGTCAATCCGGCGGATGTGATTGTGCTGGAGGAGTAAAAAGAGCAAAATGGGGGGCTGGGGCTGTTGCTGAATTGTTGCTGAAAATTTGCGGAAAACTTAACCGGATGCTTATTTGTTTTTAACAATCGGAAAGTAGGTTTCAGACCTTGACAGCACAGCGGTTGTGCTTGAGAATGTGTGAAGTGTGTGGGGTTGTGTTGGAACAGGAAACGAGGTTTTTTGGAGGTTGGAAAGATGAAGAAATTAAGTTTGTTGCTCTCGTTGTGCGCCTTAGTCGCTCCCGGCTTTTCTGCTGTGTTGATGTCCGACAATTTTAATTCCTACAACAATGGTAATTTGGTCGGGCAGGGCGGCTGGTCGGCTCACAGCGGTGCCGGAAACGCTCCTGTACAGGTGGTGAATGGAACAGTAAAGCTGATCACGCAGAGTGCTTCGGCGGAGGATGTGAACAAGTCTGTCGGGACAACGATGGGGGCGGGGGATATTTGGTATGCCGGATTTGATGTGATTGTCGGTTCGGCCTCGACGGGAAAAGATTATTTTGCTCATTTCCTTCAGGGAACGAGCAATTTTGCGGCTCGTGTTGGTGTGAGCATTGGCACCGGCGGCAAGTTTGCGTTTGGTTTGCTGGGCACCACAACGTATCCGGAAGTTTTGACGGGTTTTGATTACAATGTTGAGCAGGTTTATCGTGTAGTGTCCTCCTATGATTACAGCTCGGGGCTGTGCACGCTGTGGATTGATGGAACACAGGTTCTGACGCAGAACTGGTTTACGAACAATGCGAACACGGCGTATGCATTTCGTCAGGGAACCGGCGGTTCGCTGCGTTTGACGGTGGATAATCTGGTCGTGGCCACCACGTATGCCGAGGCAGCTGTTCCGGAGCCGGCGACGATGGCTCTGTTGGGCTTGGGCGGATTTTTGGCTGTTGTCCGTCGGAAATAAGGTGTTTTTAGCAGGTTTTTGACCGAACTTGCCGTGAAATGTAGGGAAGATAAGAATAGAGATGCGGCCGGAACGGAGATTCCGGCCGCATCTCTCGAATTCCATAAGAAGACAGGAAATAAAGAATTTTCTGCTTGCCGGTAAAACGAGGGAACCGAAAAACCTGCGAGACCTTTTATGAAATCCCAAACATACCAAAAAAGAACTGTCCGGAGCAACCGGTCCAATTCTTCTTTCGGTTTTACGCTGATTGAGCTGCTGGTGGTGATTGCGATTGTGGCGATGCTGCTGGGGATTCTGCTGCCGGGGCTTCGTCGGGCCAAACAGGCGGCGGAGAGCGTAGTCTGCCGGGCGCATATGAAGGGAATCGGCAGCGGACTGAATCTCTATTCGGCGGCGTGGGACCAGTGGATACCCGGCCCGAGCACCAGCGGGGCGAAGGTCTATTCGACGGGTGCCGGATACGGTTCTACGAGTCCCTATCAGAATGTGGACTGGATGTCGCCGATGATGGGGGATGAACTGGGGCTGGCGGCCGAACCGTTGCAGCGGCTTCTGGATTTGCTCAATGAAGAACTGCGGTGCCCGTCGAATCGGGTCAAAAACGATTATGTGTACCCGAGTGCAATTGCCGGCGTGAATCCGCAGGATATTTCGTATTCGAGCTATTCGGCGGTTTTGGGTTTTCATATGTATCCGAGCGGAGGGCAGGGGGCGTCCAGTGAGTATCAGATTTCGGGCTGTCGGGTCGTAACGGACCAGGAGATTTACAGTTATGCCCGCATCGGTCGGGGGTATCAGCCGAAGCTGACCAAACTGGGTACGCCTTCGCTGAAGGTGTTTGTTGTGGAAGGGGCTCGGTACTTTGATGAGCAGCGGGGAGTGAGTTTCAACAATCTTGCCTACCAGAATGACGGAGGCAATTTTATGCTGCAGGGGCCGGTGTTTCGGCGGAACGGCGACCCGTATCTTCTGCGGCGGACGAGCTTGACGGATCCCTCGACGTGGAGTTTGTCGGATGCCGCAATACGGCTGGCGTATCGGCATAACAAGCGAATTAATCTGGTCTTTTTCGATGGGCACGTGGAAACGCAGGACCTGCTTGGGTCGCTTCGTGTCCGCTATTATTTCCCGAAAGGAACCTTGATTACCACGGTGGGAGCGCTGGCGATGCAGGCGGTTGATGCGGCGGAGGGGACTATTCAGTAAACAGGTTTCAGTTATCAGTCATCAGTTATCAGTCGTCAGTTATCAGGAAACAGTTGGCAGCGGATGTTTAAAGAAAATGTGTGCGGCCGCAGGAGGCGGCAAATCGTCGGATGCCTTGTCCTTCTGTGGCTGGGGGGAGCACGGGGGGCCCTTCGTATTGTTTCCTATAATACCTGCGGGGCGGTTCGGTCCGGGATGGGGACGATTCTGGAGGCCGTCGGAAACGACGAGCGAAACGGCATCGTGCGGCCTGTGGATATTCTGCTGGTGCAGGAGCAGGTTTCCGTGAGCACCACCACACAGCAGCTTGTCAATCTTTTGAATGGGATTTACGGAGCGGGGGTCTATGCGCGGGGGACTCTGGACGGGGCTACAACAGGTGCAGGTCGACCCGGTGTGGTTTATAATACCCAGACGGTCGTCCTGCTGGAGGAAGTTCCGGTGAATGTGCCGTCGTCGGATGGGGCCGCACGGGCAACGATTCGGTACAAGTTTCGGCCGGTCGGATACTCTCGATCCGAGGCGGAATTTTACGTTTATAACAGTCATTTTAAGGCCGAATCGGATTCTGAAAACCAGAACCGGCGGGCGACGGAGGCGGGGGAGATTCGGGCCAACTCCGATGCGCTGGGGGAGGGGGTGCATCTGCTTTATGCGGGGGATTTGAATCTTTATACGGCTTCGGAGCCGGCCTGGTCGGTCTTGACGGCGGCGGGGCCCGGGCAGGCGTTTGACCCGGCAGGGATGGTTGGAAACTGGCATGACAATCCGGCCTTCATTCTGGTTCATTCGCAAAGCCCTGTGACGACGGAACGCTACGGCGGGCAGGTGACGGGCGGGATGGATGACCGGTTTGATTTTCAGCTGGTCAGCAATGAGATGCTGGACGGAGAGGGGCTGAGTTTTCTTTCGGGTTCGTATCGGGTGTTCGGCAATAACGGCACGCATCAGCTCAACGGGGAGATTACCAGCGGCAGCGGGGCGGCTCCGGCGGTGTTGACGGCATTGGCAGAGACCAGCGATCATCTGCCGGTTGTCGCCGATTATCAGATACCGGCGAAGATGACGGTGAGTGTAGGGGCGATTCCGGCGGAGGTTCTGTACAATCAGCCGGTTCAGATTCCGGTGACGATTGCCAATACGGCACCGGTTTCCGTACCGTTGGGAGCGGATGAGTTGGATTATGTGCTGACGGCCGGCGGGGCTGTGAGCGGGACGGCGGCGGGGTCCGTTTTGGCCGGAGGCGAAGAGGTGCGATGGGTGACGCTGACGGCGGCGAGTGTGGGGCCGCAAAGCGGGCAGATTGTGGTGAGCACATCGAGCCAGGGGGCGGAAAATCCGCTCTTTGTGCAGGAGGTCGTTTATACGGTGGTGCCCGGCTATACCGTTCAGATGATTGAGTACGGCTGGGAGGATTTTACGAGCCGGTATGACCCGAGCGCCGTGCTGGGCTCGTCAGGGACGGCCGTCTATGGGGCTGTGCAGAATGAGCCGAATGAGGGATTGCGCTGTCTGGAGATTTCTAATGGGGGAGATTGCGAAAGTGCGGTGTATCTGGCGGCGGTGTCGGGGCTGCTGGCGGGGGATACGGTTCAGGTGAGCTGTCAGGGGAGGCATTTTGCAGCGGAGGACGGGGGGATTCGGCTGGGGGCGTATCGGCTGGCGGATACGGGGGATGCGGGCAGCATTGTCGGACCGACAGGAGCGGATTCGAATCTCAGCGGGACGGCCTGGGGGACGCTGGAGGGGGTCTGGACGTTTGAGGGACAGGCGGGCGAGGGGATTTTGATTGCGGCCAAACTTTGCGGTCTGTCGGGGGGCGGGGCGCTCGATGCGCTGCGGATTACCGTGCCGTCGCACGCGCAGGTGCGGCTGCCGAGGCCGACGGAGGTTGTGTGCGGGCAGACGGGACCGACGGATTTGAACGGGGACTGTCGGGTGAATCTGGCGGATTTGGCCTTGTTTGCACGCGGATGGCTGGATGGGGAGACGCTCGAAGGGGGGCTGTCTGCTTCGGAGCCGGCGGTGGTGATTACGGGGATTCTGGATGGAACGCTGAGCGGAAATACCCCCAAGGCCATGGAATTGTATGTCCGAGGAACGGCGGATTTGTCTGGGTATGTTGTTCAGCAGTCGATTGACGGCGGGGCGTGGAATAACGGGTTTTCGCTGAGCGGGATTTTTACGGATACTTACGTGTATGTGATTCGAAGCAATAACTCAGGGGTCAGTTATTTTGATTCAATTTTCGGCAGCGAAGGGGCTTTCGGCAATCGGATAGCCGTGTCGGATGTACTGTACTGCGATAACGGCAATGATGGTTTTCGCCTTATCAAGGACGGGGTGGTTGTCGATCAGGTGTATGAGCGGAATTCCGCTCAGGTGTATCGGGACAGTTTTTTGTACCGCCGCAGCGGGACCGGACCGGACGGGGGATGGCTCTCGTCCAACTGGATTTTCGGAGGCAATGACCTGCTGGATTTTAAGACGCCGGCGCAGATTGCAGGACTTGTGCCCTTTGGAACCTATCGGATGGATACGTCGTGTACGGTTTTTTCGGAACTTGATTGGGTTCAGGACTGCCGGATTGATTTGGCGGACTTGAAGATTTTTGCGGAACAATGGATGCAATGTACGCTGCAGCCAGAGTGGGCCTGTTGGGATTAGATATTTGAAATCAATCGGAAATGGAATCGTAAAATGTCTTGGAGGATGTGTTATGAAAAAGTTTTGGGTGATTGTAGGGACGGCATTGTTGTGCAGTATTCAAACGCCGGCCGTAAAAATTGCGGGCTTGAACAGCGCTGCTGTGGGCACCCGTTTGACGACGGACGGCTATCCGGTTTCAACGGATAATGTGTGGGCGGACAAATGGGACACAAATGTGACGGTTAAGTCTGCGTCATTGGATATATCAAGCGGTTTAAGCGTTCCCGGCACACCGGCAAACAATCAATATTCTGCTGTGGGTTGGAATGTGCCGAATCAGTTTTTCAGTTTGAAGGTTGTTTTGGAGGATGGGTGTAAATTTGGAAATGATATTCAGCTTTATTATGGAGGAATACTCCGTTCTGCAACGGGACCGGTAGCGGGTGAGACAAGAGTCATTGTAAATCAGACGGAAGTGCCTGTCCGGGCTTATAGCATCACAACGAACTATCAAAACTTTATCGACAATTTGGCTGGTATTGTCAACGGTGCCAAAGAAGTGGAGATTCGTTTTTATGCTTCCGGGGCCAGTGGTACCGGCGGAACCTATCGGATTGGGGAGTATTATGATGGTGCCTATACGAATTTGGGGCTGTATGGGACAGTCATCATCGACCCGAATGTGTTTGACCCGAACGTGCCGATGAGCAAGGCGAATTACGGATGGGAAGATGGGGTCGGCGGGAGTCTCTTTGCAACGGATTATGTCTATAAGTCCGAGAATACAACAGAGCAGGTCCAAAGCGGCAGCCGTGCCGTCAAAGTGACCGTCAAACCGATTGTCCAGGGAGCCAATAACAAGGTTTATTTTGCCTGGGTAAAAGGGCTCCAGATGGCGGAGAAAGTAACGGCAAAGGTGTGGGCCTATGATGACAATGGCGCCGATTACAAAAGAGCCCGTCTGATTGCAGATTATGTTCCCTCCGGAAACATAGGGAATGTTCTTGGGGCTGTCAGCGGTACCGGTGCTTACACAACCGGCATCGGCTGGGAACAGCTCGAGTACACCTGGAAATTTGTGGCGGATGGGCAGCGGGACGGAATGCTCATTGGGTTGCAGCTGTCCGATAACTGGACGAATGTGTCCGAGGATTTCTATTTTGATACGCTGGAAATCACGTATCCGGCACATGCCCAGGTTGTTCTGCCGCCGGCTTATGACCCGAGCTCCTATACGGTTCACACGTACGGATGGGAAAACTTTGACCCGTTTGCTCCGAATTTCCGGGAAACAGTGCTGCTGGGGACCTACGGGGCTCTTCAGACGGGATTGGAGATCAGCCAGGTGCGCAGCGGCGGCAAGGCCTTGTGGATTTCTGATGACAGTGCTTCCGATACACCGGAAGGGTATGTAGCGTGGATTCGCGGCCTGCAGCCTGGGGATTATATCAATGCATCCTGTTTTGCAAAGAGTTATGCGGGACAGACCAGCGGCGGGGTGCGGTTGTGGGCGCATTATACCTATGACGATGCGAATATCCGAAGTTACGGCGGTTCCGCCGGCGGATACGATATTTATTCGAATTCGGACGACTGGACGGAATTGCGGAAAACATGGGTATTTCCGTCTTTGACCTATACCGACAGTCAGGGGAATCCGCATCCGGTGACGGGGATGATTTTGAAGATTCGTACGTATTCCAATGTCGGTGAAGGCGGATTTGTGGATGATTTGAGCATTGAAGTGCCGCAGACGGCGACGGTACTTTTCCCCAGTCCGGATGGGCCTGCGATTTGTGTTGGCGGGCTGCCTTCCCAGTTTGATTTGGATGCCAACTGCAAAGTGGATTTAGGGGATTTTGTTTATTTTGTGCAGGATTGGCTTAAGTGCAACCTGCAGCCGGCGGAAGACTGCGGGCTGTAAGGGAGCAATGGTTTTGCAGGAAGGACAAGGGCCGGCGCGGGGCGTCGGCCCTTTTTTTTGAGCCGGAAGCGGCCGAACTGCCGCAAGCAGACAGCGCGGGTTGTGGAATATTGAAAAAGATGTTAGGATGGAGTTTGCTATGCGAAAAGGGATAGTTTTTCTGTGGCTGTTTGCGGCGGTGCTGCCGGCAGGGGCAACGATGATTCGGACGGCAACCTTTAATTGTTCGCTGACCCGTTCCCAAACGGGCGGGCTGATTGAGGATTTGCGCGGGGGGCAAAATCCGCAGGGCAAGGCTGTAGCGGAGATTCTTCAGCGGGTGCGGCCGGATGTGGTGCTCCTGAACGAATTCGACTGGGATGCCGGAGGAGGGGCAATCGGGATTTTCCAAAAAGAGTATCTGGAGGTTTCCCAGAGCGGGCAGGAGCCGCTGGTCTATCCGTTTGTGTTTACGGCGCCGGTGAATACGGGGCTGGCCAGCGGAATTGATTTGGACGGAGACGGGCGGACGGACGGGCCGGAGGACGCCTTCGGCTACGGCCGGTTTGAAGGGCAGTACGGAATGGTGCTCCTGTCGCGGTTTCCCATCCGAAAGGAGGCCGTTCGGACGTTTCAAACCTTTTTATGGAAAGATATGCCGGGGGCGCTGCTGCCGAAAAGGCCCGGAGCGGACAAAGAGATGTGGTATTCGCCGGAGGCGCTGGACCGGCTGCGGCTGTCGTCCAAAAGCCATTGGGATGTGCCGGTTGAGATACGCGGCCGAGTGATTCATGTTTTGGCATCGCATCCGACGCCGCCGGTCTTTGACGGGGCGGAGGACCGCAACGGGCGGAGAAATCACGATGAGATTCGGTTTTGGGCGGATTATTTGACACCGGAGCAAAGCGGGTATATTTATGATGATGCGGGCCGGCGGGGAGGACTGGAGGAAGGGGGGCTTTTTGTAATTTTGGGGGATTTGAATGCCGACCCGGCGGATGGGGACGGGCTGCACGAAGGGATTTTGTCGCTGCTGAATCACCCGCGCGTGCAGGATGTGCGGCCCGCATCGAAGGGAGCGGCGGAGGCGGCCCGGCTGGATGGAGGGGTGAACGAAGGGCATAAGGGACCGGCGGAGTTGGATACGTATCATTCGCCGCCCGGACGGCCGCCGGGAAATCTGCGGCTGGATTATGTGCTGCCGTCGAAGGAATTGAAGGTTATCAAGGCGGAGGTTTTCTGGCCGGAGCGGGCCGACCCGCTGTCGAGACTGACGGCAGGGCCGCCGTATGTCAGTTCGGACCATCGGCTGGTTTGGGCGGATTTGGAACTGCCGTAACAGGAATGGGAGTGCTTCAGAATGGCTGCAAAAAATCAGAATGCTTCGAAGAAAAATTCGATTCTTCCGTGGGCGAAGAAAGGGTTTCTGGAGAATGCCCGGGTGTACCTGTCGGGCCCGATGGATTTTGTTCACAGCCGCAAAGTGGAAAAGAAATGGGGCTGGCGGGTGCGGGTCGGGCAGTTTCTCAAGGAGCTGGGGGTGACGGTGTTTGACCCGTGGTCCAAGCCGAGTGTGCAGGGGATGTACGGATACGGACGGGAGGGGGAACAGACGGTCCGGCTCCGGGAGACGTGGACGTTTGAGCCGACGGAGGAGGGGCGCCGGGCGCGAAGCAAATGCTGCCAGACGTTTCGGGAAATTATGCATCTGGACCTTCGGATGGTGGACATCAGCGACTTTCTGATTGCCTACAGTCCGACGAATATTTACAGTGTGGGCACGCCCCATGAAATTATTGTAGCATCCCTGCAGCATAAGCCCATCCTGTTTGTCAGTCCGCCGGTGGTTTTCACAGCCCTGGAGCATCTGCGGCGGCACCTGGAGGAAAAGAAAGACCGGAAGGGCCAGCGTCTCTTGGCGGATTTGGAGCGTCAGGTGCCGATTAAGCCCAACCCCCGCGGAGTGCCGAGTTTGTGGTATATGCCGCTGATTGGCAGCGAGAACTTTTTTGACGGTTTTGGGTTTGCCAAATACCGGGATGCCTTTGGGTGGGTGCCGGACCCGACGGACCGGCTGGAGGAAAAATATCCGCCCAAGCGGCCGCTTCTGCCGTTTTTGGAGGAGGTGCATCGGGGGAACAAGGCCCCGCAGCGGTGGGACCCGGTCACGGAGAAGATGGTGCCGGACGATGACTGGCTGCTGCTGGATTTGGCCCACCAGAATCGAACGTAAATCAGACGGGCTCAGTTGATTTTTTCATAGACTCGGATGTAGTCGATGTACATCAGCTGGGGGAAGGGAGTTGTGCTGTCCGGGTAGCCGGGCCAGTTGCCGCCGACGGCGATGTTGACAATAAAGAAGAACGGCTGATTGAAGGGGGCCGGATAGGGGTCGCTGGACCACCAGTTTGAAGACGTATAGTAGTTGATGTCGTTGAAAAACCAGCGGATTCGGGTAGGTTCCCATTCAATAGCATAAGTATTAAATCGTCCGGCCGGGCTGGGAGACGGAGCATAAGAGCCGCCGTTGGAGTTGTGAATATACGGATTGCTGCTGCCGTAATGGATGGTTCCGTAAACGGTGGACAGCGAGTTGATGGCCTCCATGATGTCGATTTCGCCGCAGCCGGGCCATCCGATAGTGGAAATATTGTTGCCGAGCATCCAAAAAGCAGGCCAGATTCCTTTTCCGCCGGCGGGCAGTTTGATACGGGCTTCCATCCGTCCATATCGGAAGGACCGCTTATTTTGCGTCTTCAGCCGGGCGGATGTGTAGGTTTTGCCGAGATGGTTTTTGCGGGCGGCGATAACCAGACAGCCGTTTTCAATGTAAGAATTTTCTGGGTGATCCGTGTAGTACTGCAGTTCGTTATTTCCCCAGCCGCCGGCGCCGATTTCCCAGGTCCAGCTGGCGGTATCGATAGAGGGGCCGTCAAATTCATCAGACCAGACGAACCGATAACCCGGGTATTGGGGAATTGTGTTCAGCCAGCGGGAGCAGAATAAGTCAAGGTCTTCCAGATTAATCCAGTTTTGTCCAAGGAGATTGTGTGACGGGGATTCACTGAGCCAGGCGGAGGCCAGCGGAGCGAAATCAAGGAGATTGATAATTTGGTCAAAATTGTAGTCGGGGCTGTTGAGGACCCGGCCGTCATCGATGGACAGATTGTCCCAGAAGGCCTTGCCGGTGGAGGGAGAGCCGGTGGAGACGGTATAGCAGAGCAGCCGAGCCAGATTCGCGGAGGCGGGCACGGTGAGCGTCTGGGCGAAGGTGTACCAGGTTCCGGCCGTATGGGAGGGGGTGAGGTTGCCGACTATCGTTTCGGAGATTTTGGTGCCGGAAGAAGCGGGGCCGTTCCAGAACTCGACTTTTATGAGGGCTCGTTTGTTGACGAGGACTTCCGTGGTGTGGTAAATCATCTCGCCGGAGACCTGAATTTGCATACCGGCGGTCACGGGAACGGATTGAGACAGGCCGGTGTCGTTGTTCCATATGGCGATGCCGTAGCTGCCTTTTCGATAGCCGAGGTCGGAATGATGCCAGCCGTTAGTCCCCCAGCCCTGCCAGTTGTCCGGGTATCCGTTGGCAAAGTGGCCTTTGACAGCCCCGGATTCGAAGTCCCCGTTGATAAGCAGGTTTTGTCCATACAGGAGAGAGGCAAAGGCCAAGAGCCAGAGAATTGAGATGATTCGCCGCATGAGTACCCCCGAGTCAGTTATCAGTTATCAGGCATCAGTTATCAGTTATCAGGCATCAGTTATCAGTCATCAGGTATCAGGAATTTGTCAGCCCAGATGGATGTCGAGACGGTCGATTTTTCGTTCGCGAATTTGTTGGGCTGTTTCGTCGCTTAAATACGGGTTCGTGATGGAAGTTTTTTCGTCCAGAATATATTGAACCGGCCGTACGGAAGAGGGACCGTAGGTGTTTTTGCGAGCCGGATTGTGATAGACCAGCAAAATATCCCCCAGCAGGGCACAGGCGAAGGCATTTTCCGGAATGAGGAACGAGCGGTCTTTCCAACGAATTGTATGGGGCTGCCGGGTAAACCACTCACCGGGCAGAGCCGGTGTGGGCTCAAAAATGAGCCGTCCGGCGTCCAGGCGGAAGGGCCGGGCACCAACGGTCAGCAGGAGCCAGATGTGGATGAATTCGGCGGTACTTCCGGACAGTCGGGCGACAAAGCCGCGTCCGCGGGCCTCCGAGTCCGGACAGACGGAGGAGGCGAGGAAGGAGCTGTTTTCGAGGATGCTGCGTCCGTACACCTGGGGCTTCATAAAAGGCACGAGCATGGTTTGGGCATCCTCGAAGAAATCTTCATAGAGGCCGTGCTTGAGCAGTTCGAGCAGGTATTTGTAGGTCATGTGAAGCCAGACGGATTCGTTTTCGAACCAGCCGCGCGTGAAGGTCCGGGCGCGTCCGATTTCCGGCGAGCAGGACTCCAGCGATTCGTTCAGCTTGTACATCTTCAGCTGCGGATCAAGCAGGGGACTTTGCCGGACGGCGGCGGAGATGCGGCGGGCGGTCTGGGTATCGCAGATGCGCAGCCAGTGGACTTGCCCCTCGAGGAACAGCGGCAGCGGATGGGCTTCAAACGTGCGAAGGTCTTCCAGGCGGCCTGCCGAGGGCGGCTGCGGTGTATGGAAAAAGTACGTATGAAGGAGGCCGTTTTGCGGATTGACGGACTCCTGAACGGCTTTTTCGCAGCGTGCCAGAATGCCCTGCAGGAGTTTTTTGAGTACAGCTCCTTTGACGAGCCGGGTTTTGTCGGAGCTGTTTTGATAGATTTTTCGGCGGTAGGACTCGCGGATGTCGGCGGCTCGGTGCCAGGAATAATCCGACCGGACGTCGGCCAGGACGGCTTCGAGCAGGTCAGCGACGGCCTCCGGGAAGCGTGTATCCGGCATGGTTGGCAGGATGCGCAGGAGCCATCGGGCCAGCCGGCAGATTTCCGCCGTTTCACAGGTGGAAGAACCGAACAGACCGGGCAGGCCGTTGAGGGCATCGTTCCAGCCGGGCCGGCCCGCCTCCATTTCGACACCGCGGCCTTCAAAGTCGAGCGAGACGATTTTCAGGGCCAGCAGGGCACAGAGTTTGCCAAAGAGCGTTACCGGCGGCAGAGGAACCGGCGGACAGGGAGCATCCTGCACCGCGTGCAGCTGCCGGAGTCCTTTTTTCCGCAGGAGATATTTCTGCCGGCGGTCCGCAACCTGTGCCGGCTCGCAGAACCATTCGATATCCGCCGGCTCCGTTAAAACGGTTTGGATGCGTTCCGGATAGAGGGCCTCATAGGATTCGAGCAGGTCGGTGAGGTAGGTCCAGTGGTCTATCCAATATCCGCCTTCATGGCCGCTGGCCTCCAGATGAACGTTGCAGCGGGAAAGAATCTGTTCAAGCCAGGAATGCCGGGCGGAAAGGCTGGGGGCATACAGGTTGGCCCAGGACAGGAGCTCTCCGGGCAGGAAGGGCCGTTTCAAAATGGCCGCAAATGCATCCTGCGCAGCGGAGTCCTCCGAAGGGCAGACGTGCAGAGGATTGTCGCTTTGCGGCCAGAGCCATCGGTACCCTTTCACAGAAAGGGGATTGTAGCCGTCCGGCTGGAGCAGGGAGGCGAACATTCGGATTTCCGCATCCGCCGTTTGGGGATAGAACCAGAGATTGTTTCGGCGGTTCTGACAGATGTCGCGGTAATTTCCTTCTCCGCTGGACAGAGGGCAGGCCGGCAGGTCAAAGAAATTGTAGTCCCGTTCGGCGTCGCCGTGTCTTCGGGAGTACAAATGCAGCAGAACGGGGCCGCGCCGAGACGGCAGCGAATACGGGATGCCTCCGCGGAGGACATTGTCAAGGAAGTTTTGACGAGCGTAGCCGTCCAGCCGCGGGTCGGCAGAGAGCGTAAAGGCGGGTGCTGTGAGCGTTTCGATGGTTTTGCGGCTCTGCCGAGAGGCGGTTTCAAAATCAGATAATTTCTGGAAATTGGACAAAAAGGTCTTCAGAAGGGATTCATTCGGGGCCATTCCGGCGATGGAGACCAAAACGAGGGATTCCTGCGGTCCCAGAGCGGTCTGAACCGGAGTCAGGGCGCAGGGAAGTTTGTTTTCGCCGACCTGAAGGGACCGGTCCGGCAGCCCCTGCGGCGTAAAGTGCCGCGGCAGCAGAAGGTCCTGATCGGTCCCGAAGATAACGTCCGGGTCGTAGTAGGGTTCGACGGGCAGGAGGTAATCGCCCTCGCTGAGCCAGGAGGCGTAGAAGTTTCCGCTCTGCACCTCTTCGACTTCGGCCTCATCGTGAACCCGAACGCGTGCGGCATAAAACGGAATGCGGCCGTCGATGAGCCGAACGGAGGCATAGGCCTCGTAGATGCGGCGCATGGTTTTGATGCCCAGTTCCGTAAAGCCCGCCGGCAGAATCTGCGCCAGGCCGTCCAGAAGAAAGAGTTTTCTGGTTTTGACCGTCAGGTTCGAGACGGTCAGAAGACGGATAAGCGAGCCGAGCGGCTGGTTGACGGGAGAAAAATAGACGGCTTCGAACCGCAGGCCGAAGGGCTCGTTGTCTTCCCGGATTTTGATGCGGTCCATCTCGATCCAGAGTGAACGTTGGACGTTCTCCGATGGGCGGTTGCGCAGACCGAAGGGTTCCAAAAAGGCCTCATCGGCGAAGCAGAAGGTGCGGAAGCCCTGGATAGGCGTCATTTGGTACGCCCAGTTGGCGGGCAGAAATTCGAGGATAGCATGATTTTTATTGGCAACGCCGAAGGAAGAGACGACCTGGCCGCGGTTGACATACAGGCACCAGAGAGGCACGCCGTCCGGTCCGCCGATTCCGGGCAGGAATCCGGCAAAGGCCGGCCGGCTGTCATACTGGTCGATGCGGAAGATGCCGCCGGATTCAAGCTGATAACCGGTCGGCAGTTCGGTTTTTACTTGGAGGTTTTTGGGGTTGGCGATTTTTGTTTTCATGGATTCGGTCCGTGTTGAGCTCAATTCGAAGAAGGCGGTGCGGTGGTGCTTCGAACGCAAAGCGTTTCGTCCAGAACCACCCGTTTGGGTTTTTGTTTTTCAGGCTGTGTGATTTGTTCAAGGAGCAGTTGAGCGGCGAGGGTCCCCATTTGAGCGGAACCCAGGTCGATAAAGGTCAGCCCCGGACTCATGATTTTGTTGGCGTAATGGTCACAGAAGCACATGATGCTGAGCCGCTCAGGGACAGGGATTTCAAGGGAGTGGGCGGCCTGGAGGAGGTTGAGGGCTTCCATGTGTCCGTAGGCAAGAATGGCAGTTGCTTTTCTTTCAAACACCAGTTCCTGAAGCAGTTTTTCCGTGTCGTCGAGCACGTCGAGGGAGCTGATAATGGGTTCAAGACCGTTTTTCTTCATTTGAGCTATATACGTTTCCTGACGGTCGGTAATGCTCGAATGGCCGACCATCATGTATTTTCTGGGCGGCGGTGTATAGGCGATTTTGCGATGCCCCAGGTCCATCAGATGTTTGAGGGCCAGTCGGGTTCCCTGAACGTCATCGGGAACGACAGAGGTCCCGCCGGCAGGGGCGGGGCCGTTGATGACGACATACGGGATGCCCAATTGCAGGATTTCTTCCATCGTCGGCTCGGTGCATCGAGCGAGAATGACGGCCCCGTCGATTTTCCAGGCGGGCATTTCGCTTTCGTCGGGTTTGTGTTTGGACATATCGACGGTGACGTCAAAGCCCTGTCCCTGCGAGTCGATGACTTCGGTAATGTGGTTGACGACGGTCTGATAGATGTTTCCGAGCTGGCTGAGGGCGTGATTGCCGCCGATGATGTGAATCATCTTGGTGGACCGCATCGTCAGACTTTTGGCGATGAGGTTGGGGCGGTAGTTCAGTTTGCGGGCGATTTCGAGGACACGCTGCCGCACCTCCTCTTTGACCGAGAAGCCGTTTCCGAGCCGGTTGTTCAGGATGCGGCTGACGGTGGATTTGCTGACGCCCGCCTGGGCGGCTACGTCACTCAAACTGGGAGCCGTCGATTTCATCGTTCAAATATTCCTCTTTGTTTTTCTGCTCAAATATATAATTAGAAACCGTTTGCTTATGCAAGTATTATATCTTTTCGGATGTCCGATGTCAACGATTCTTTTTGAGGGAAGCGGCCGCAAAGCATGGCTGAAGATTATCGGACGAGTTTGAGGGCGTAAAGTTTGATGGAGTGAGTGCCTTGGCTGCCGGGGAAGTACAGTCCGATTCCTTTGAGGGCGAACAGGTCCACCCGTCCGGCTCCTTTTTGGTTGCCCCAGGCGGTTCTGGGCTCCAGTTCCGTTAGGTTCAGCCGGTAGATTTTCCGGGTTCCGCTGCCGTGAATCAGGGGGAAAATGAAACTTTCGGCATCATCGCCGGCCCGGGTGTCATAGGAGGCGGCGTCAGGGCGATCGACCCCTGCTTCGTCGATAAAGCATTGAAAAGCAAGGGTTTGCGGGATTTCAGCGTCCAGTTCAACGGCGCTGTAGCCGTCCAAATCAGAGGCAAAATCAGGGCCTTGACCTCTTTTGGTGTCTTTGGGGCCGAACAGGAGCAGGCCGCAGCCCCAATCACGCCCGGTCTGCAGGAGGATTTGAGCACCTTGATTCTGAGGCAGGGTTTCGAGCTGGATGGAGGCATCCGGTGCCTGGAAGAGTTCTGGATTTCTGAGGGGCTCGGAGCGTAGCAGGTCTATGAAGGGCGGCCGTTCAGGGCGTTGAGCAATTTCAACGCGAATTTTTTTGGGTTTGGGAAGTTCAGTCGGGGCTGTTTTTGATGATTGGGTGTGGATTTCTGCGACGCGGGAGTTCGTTTGTTTCATTGCGGCAAGCAATTCCGAGTACTGGCGATGGTAAATATCTACAATGCCGTAATTGGAGTTTTCGCCGTCAAACCGGCCTTGTGGAGACTGGTCGGCAAATTCGAACCAATGGGCCCCAATCACGATGGGGTAAGACAGGAGGTCTTCGACATATTTTTGATAGTTTTCAGCACGCTGGGCCTGTGTTTTCACGACCGCGCCGGCACCGCCGGTGTTGGGGTTGCCGCTGGTGTTTTCTTCGGCACGCCAGGAATATTCCGTAATGAGCAGGGGCTTTTGTCCGCCCCAAATCCAGTAGCGGGCAATCATATCCGGATCGGCAACGGGAGCGGCACGATAATCATTGAAAGAAATAACATCGCAATACCGTCCGCAGGCCTCGATGACAGGCTGAGGGGCATAAGCGGCAAAACGGGTGCCTAAAATGAGCACACCGGGCATTGATTGGCGAACGATTTGGGTGGAGATACGATAAAAAGCGTCGGCAGCATAACCGATAAAGGCCTGTCGGTCCTGATGGGCCGCCGGACTCAGGCAGGAGCGGGCGTAGTCGGCGGTCAGATTGTCCCAGGAATCGAGCGGTTTGCCCCAGGCCCTGGCGAGATTGTCGGCGGAACTGTAGCACTGCCGGAGAAATTTGACGGCGGCCTGATAAGCAGCATCCTCTTTCGGCAGGGCCAGGGCGGCTTCGAGGAGTGTTGAATTGGGGATTTCGCCCCAGGGGGCATGGCCGTACCAGGGCATTTCGTTATCCAGAAAGACCCCGAGCAGATTGTTTGTGTGGGGGTACCGCTCGAGGACGGTTTGGATATTTTGGCGGACGCGTTTTTCAAAGTCCGGCCGAAGGGCGTCCAGACAGCGGTCGGCGTTGTGGGCGGCTACATACAAGCAGATTGTCCCCGGGATAGGACCGTCATACAGGCGTCCGTCGGACCAGGCGCCGAGGGTGTTAAAGCCGTGGTCATGGAGCAGCTGCAGAACCTCTCGCTTCCATGCATCGAAGCTGCCGCCAAAAAGAGTGGGGACGGGGTTGTAATACTGAGTGCTTGGGCGAGGGCGGAAGGGCTCAGAGGTGATGTTATTGATGCCGATGGACAGAAACCGGCGGCCGGCCGAATCGACAAACCAGTATTTTCCGTTTTCATCTTTTTGAACGGAGTAAGGGCCGGTCAGGACCGCAGGATTGGCCGACGAAGTTTGGGCAAAACTGCAAACGGGAAAAAACAGCAAAGAAAAACAGGCCAGGTGGAATGCGGCTGTCTGGGATGGTTTTTGACGGCTTAAGAAGGATGAAGCCATGAACATTTCTCCTGAGAAGTTGTTTTTGGCGACTTTAGTAAAAACCGTTTGCTATTTTAAAATATTTTGTTTTTTCGTCAAGAGAAAACTTGACAGAAGCCGCCGGGATTTTTTATGCTGACGTTCGGAGCGTTCAGGAGCGGCGGTTCCGTTGAAACGGAAAGGAGACAAATGAATTTCAGTTCCTCGTCGAAAACGGCCCCCGAAGACCGGATTGGGCTGGTGCAGAAGTCGGCGTATGCGATTGGGATGTTTGTGAATAACCTTCAGGCGGCGGCACTGCCGGCGATGTCGGTGATTCTGAATCTGGGGCTGAAGGTGGATCCGGTGCTGGTGGGTTTGCTGGCCGCTATTCCGCGGGCGTTTGATGCGCTGACGGACCCGGTCATGGGGTACATTTCGGACAACACACGGTCGCGCTGGGGGCGTCGGCGTCCTTATATTTTCTGTGGAGCGATTCTGTCGGGGGTGATTTTTGCTCTGATGTGGCAGCTGCCGGCCGGGCACAGCCAGGCATTCTATTTCTGGGTTTTCCTGACGGCTTCGCTGGCGTTTTTCGGGGCTTATACGGTCTATGCGACGCCGTTTGTGGCGTTCGGCTATGAGATGACGCCGGATTATCACGAACGTACCCGCCTGCATACCTTCGCCAATACGGTGGGGCAGGCCGCCTGGCTGATTGCGCCGTGGTTTTATGCGCTGATGGCCGATGAGAAACTCTTTCCGGATAAAGTGCAGGGGGCCAGGGTTTTAGCGGTCTTTATCGGGGCGGCGGTGGCGGTGCTGGGGGTGGTGCCGGCGATTTTTTGCCGGGAACGCTTTGGACAGATGCCGACGGCGGCGCAGGCGCCGGGGGGCGTATGGAAGAATCTTCTGGATTTTTTTAGGACATTTGGGCAGACCTTTCGCTGCCGGCCGTTTGTGAAACTTTGTGCCGCGACGTTTTTGGTCTTTAACGGCTACCAGCTGGGCGTGTCATTTTCTCTGTATGTGATGATTTACTATGTGTACCGCGGAAGCGACCTGATGGGCGGGCATCTTCAGGGCCTGTATGGAACGCTGATGTCGGCGGTCACCCTAATAATTGTGATTCCGCTGACAGGATGGGTGGCGACGCAAATCGGCAAGCGTCCGACCTTTTTCTGCACCATCGGGCTGTCGCTGATTGGATATGCTCTCAAGTGGGTCGGATACAATCCGAATCACCCGAATTGGCTGCTCTTTGCGGCTCCGCTGGTGGCATTCGGGACAGGGTCGCTGTTTACACTGATGGGCTCGATGATTTCAGATGTGTGCGACTATGATGAACTGCAGAGCGGCCAGCGTCGGGAAGGAATGTTCGGAGCGATTTACTGGTGGATGGTGAAGGTGGGGATGTCGGCGGCGGGTTTGCTGGCCGGGATTCTGCTGCGGCTGTCGGGCTTTGATGTAAATCTCGGTGCTGCTCAGCCGGAAGCGTCGCTGTTCTGGCTGCGGGTCTTTGATGTGGGGATTCCGCTGGCAACTTCCGCTTTGGCGATGGCAGTCATTTATCTGTATGAGATTGATGAAACGAGAGCCAACGAAATCCGACAGATTTTGGAAAAGCGAAGAGGAAAACTGTCCGCCTAATTTTTTACTGCTTGCCGTTGTAAGAATTCGAAACCAACAATCCTGCCGAATTACAGGACCGCTTCGCCGGAGATTTTTCCTATCGGATTTGAGGACAGCCCGCTTGTTTCTGGGGGGAACCAATGGGGCTTGTATGAGATAACAGGTTCAGATACAATGGCAGATATGAAGAAGAGGCGACTGATTCGAATGGGGATTTGGGGGGTATGGGCGGTCGGGGTTGTTTTTTCCTTATGTTCCTGTCGAAAGCCGCTGCCGAATTCTTCCGGGAAGGACAGGCCGAGTGCTCCGACTGAACGGGCTGAGCCGGCGGCTGCCGTGCCGGAGCGTTCGGCGGGATGGAACCGTCCGCGCACGGCGGAACGGCAGCGGGAACGGATGCAGATGGTCAATCGGATTCGGCAGGATTACGGCCTGACGGATGAGCGGGTGTTGGAGGCGATGCGGAATGTGCCGCGTCACTGGTTTGTGCCTGCTTCACAGCAGGCCTATGCTTATCTTGATTCGCCGCTGCCGATTGGGTACGGACAGACGATTTCGCAGCCCTTTATTGTGGCGTATATGACCAGCGTGCTGAAGCTGGAGCCGAATGAGCGGGTGCTGGAGATTGGGACGGGGTCAGGGTATCAGGCGGCGGTGCTGAATGAGTTTACGCCCCATGTGTTTACGATCGAGATTGTTCGTCCGCTGGCTGAGCGGGCGATTGAAACGTTTGCGCGATATGGATACGAGACGATTCAGGTACGAATTGGGGACGGCTATAAGGGCTGGCCGGAGGCGGCGCCGTTTGATGCCGTTATTGTGACGTGCGCGCCGGACGAAATCCCCAGTCCGCTGCTCGAGCAGCTCAAGCCGGGCGGAAGGATGATTATTCCGGTGGGCAGCGAGTGGGGCGTGCAGGAGCTGGTATTGGTGGAAAAGGACAGCCGGGGAGACATTCGCAGACGTTCTGTAATGCCCGTGCGGTTTGTCCCGCTGATACGGGAGAAAGAATAATTCAGACAGGGACAGAGAGACCGTCGGTAGAAAAAACGGCGGCCGCCCTTGTTTTTAAGTCGGTTTTCGGGCAGCGGAGGCACAGAAGCGGCCCATCAGCATCATCACCCGGTTAAGTTTGTCAGGCGAACCGTCCATTTCCGCATAGGCGGTAATTAACTCAAGCAGTTCGGGGTCGGGGTCTTTGCGTCCGTATTGATGCGAGGTATTCACAATGCCGGCGTCCAGACCGTACTCCATGGCCTTGGCGACGTAGGCGCGGCAGATGCCGATTTTGCGCCCGGGCAGGTCGCGGCAGCAGTTGCTGATGCCCAGCGAACAGTGACAATGCTTCAGTTTTGGGTCGCTTTTGATGCGCTTAATCGTTTCGAAGGCACGGTAGGTGTATCCGGGGATGCCGGGCTCCATCGGCAGGTCGATGGCGATAGGAAAAACGGTGGAGTCGAAGAAGATTTCATCGGGTTTGAAGCCGTGCTGCATCGCTTTGTCGTAGAGGGTGTGGGCGAGCTGGACGAGCTCTTCGACGGAATGTGAACCGCCGGGGCCTTTGGGACGGCCTTCAGTCACCAGCAGGCCGATAAACCGGAAGTCGTACTGCCGTTTGAGGGGCATAATTTGATCGGCCGTAAAGACTTTGATGGAGTTGAGCAGCGGCGGTTTGACGGGCTGGTCGGTGTTGTACCATTCCTGCAGGCCGGCGATGAGCACGTTGTTGTTGCTGGTGTCGATGCAGACAGGGACGCCTTTGCCCCAGCGGCGGACCAGTTTGACGTATTCCTTCATCATCCGCACGGCGGTTTGGGGATTGTCTTCCCCGAAGGCGTCGAGGTTGACGGCGATATAGTCCGCTCCTTCATCGGCCTGCGTTTCGATGAGGGCCTGGATGTATGACAGCGGGCCGCTGGGTTCGGTATAGGCGTTCGGGCCGAGGGCGTCCAGTTCTTTCATCACGGCGCCGGTTTTAGGAATCGAGGCATGGATGGCTTCACCGATTTGAATCAGAGGTGCGTGCATCGTATGGTCCTTTCCGAATAGATAGTTGATAATCGAGCTCGTATGTTCGAGGGACGGGATGCGCGGCTTGTTGATGCGGGTGCGGAGCGTTTGGCGGCCGTTGGGTTCGGTGAGGGCGAATTGATAGACCGTTTCGCCGACGCAGATTCGGTTCAGATTGTTGCCGCAGCAGCCGTTCACGGCTGCATCCCCGCAGGGAACATTGTCGAGGCCTTTTTCGCATTCCCCGATGGTGCAGCAGCCGAAATTTTCGGGCAGATAACAGTCGCCGCATTCTTCGCATTCAAAAAGGAGGTATTTGACGGGTTTTTCGACAGCGTTAAAGAGTTTATAGGTACAATTTTGTTCGTTATCGGCTCGGAAGAAACGAAGCGTTTTTTTGAAGGCATGAAAGCCGATATGGTTTGGGTCCAGCAGGAACCGGTGCATAAAGTCAAAGAACCGTTTGCGGACGGTTTTTGTAGGGGTTGAAAGCGGGATTTGTCGGCCGGCATCATCGTAGAGATAAAAGGTCTTTTTCGGGGGCCAATAGAGGTTGTCCCGGAAAGGCTGCCAGTCGGTTCCGATTTCGGCGGCTCGTTGAAGGATTCGGATAAAGGTTGGGTAATCGTGGACACCGCCGACATCGACGCCCGCGGCACCGATAGCCCGGTACATCGCAATCTGCTGGGCGGCCCGCTCGATGTGCTGCTCGACGGATTCGGATTGAAGTTTGGCCAGGAGTTCGTCGCTCACAAAGCAGCCCGGCAGCTTGATGTCGTGCATCAGGCGGGGGGCGGGGGTAAGTGTCGTGAGCCAATAGACATTGCCGATGACGGGAATGCTGATATGATTTTCTCGAAGGTACTGCATTAACTCGAGGGATTTTCTCCAGTCCCAGCCGACCTGAGTGATGAGGAATTGGGCGCCGGCGGCGATTTTCTTTTCCATTTTGTAGTATTGCTGCATCAGGGACGGCTCGGTGTATTTGAACGGCGATACGGCCGCGCCGGGAAAGAACTGATGGATGGAATCCCATTGACCGGGTTTGGCGCTCAGGATGGCTTTTTGGTTTTCGCGTTTCATCAGCGACAAAAGCCCGAGCGATTCGAGCTCGAAGACCCCTTTGGCCGTTATGGGTTTGTCGCCGGTAAGGACAAGGAGGCTTTCGATGCCGCGCTGACGGTACCCGACCAGAGAACTCAGGAGCGAATCGGCGTTGGCGTCTTTGCAGGTCAGGTGAGGTATGATATCCAGATTGTCTGCAAGGTGATTTTGGTCGAGGACGGCGATGACATCGGCAGGGTCGAGGTTGGCAATGCCGCCGGGATTTTGAGGCAGTGTGATGCCGGCTAAAATGAAGTCGGAGGGGATATCCTTGCTCCCTTTTTCCTGATATTGTTTCAGGAAATTCAGAATAGGGGCAAAACTGTAGTTAGGGCCGCCGACTAACTCGGCAATGACGGCAAATTTTTCCCTTTTTTCCAGGATTTGTCTGAGAGTTTGTTTGCCGGCCATATAAGGATTCTCCACAGAGCTGGATTCCCGCCTTCCTTCTGAGTTGAAGCTCCGAAGGACAGGGTGCAGGAATGACAGCGGAACTTTTTTTCTCAGCACGTATTATGCATAAAGCCGAGGAAGAATAAAGAACGGAACGATTATAATTTTCGTCTCAAAAGAAAGATTTTTATTCCTTTAAAAAACAAAATGTGGAAAACCTGTGAATAAGGTCCACGTTTTTTGATTGTAATAAGATATATTAGACCTATATACTTTTCTTTTAATCATATAAAAATCAGAAAAACGGGAATCGGAGGATTTTTTCTGAAATTGTTTTCGTTCATAATTCATTTTTATAAAATGACTTATATTTGTCTTGATTTTATAAGGAAATTGGATACCGACCGGTATGTATATTCTTGCTGATTTGTTAGATTTTTGTATATTTTGGATTTTACAACATGAAAATTGTGAATGATTAGTGGATAAGTAAGTTTTTGTTTTGCGAAAGTTCGTTCCTGCCTAAATAATGGATTAAACGAAAGATGCAGAAAAGCGTCTGCAGAAAAAGGTTTCTTGACAGATTGGCCTTTCTCTATTACGAAGGAATCAAGTGAGTTCAAGAAAAACAATTGAGAACGAAAAGGAGATCAATGATGGACCCAAACAAGGAGGGGCAAAGTTCGACGGCTGTGCCCAGTGAAAGTACATCCCCATCTAAGGATGCACTGAATCTGGCAGTATTGTGCCATATACTGGGTTTTTTCACGAGCATTCTTGGGCCGCTGATTTTGTGGATGATGAAAAAAGATACGGATGCTTACGTGGAACATCACGGACGTGAGGCCCTGAATTTTCAGATTATGCTTTTGATTGGTTATGTTGTCGGCGGGATTTTGACTTTTCTCTGTATAGGTTTCGTAATTCTTGCGGCGGCGTGGATTGCGGATCTTGTTTTTTCCATCCTGGCGGCGGTAGCGGCATCGAAAGGACAGCGGTATCGGTATCCAGTCTCGATCCGCCTGATTCAATGAAATAAGGGGAGAAAGCGAGGCGGCATGTCTTTTTCCTGAAAAGGGGATGGACATGCCGTTTTGCTGCGCCCGCCGGCCGGAAGAGTCGTTGCAAAACCGCCGGGCGGTGATATGATGGCCCTGATGGCAAAAGATAAGGAAAAAGAACATCAATCAGGTACAGGGCCGGTTGCCCAGAACAAGAAGGCACGGTTCGAGTATGAAATCGTCGAAACGGTCGAGGCAGGAATTGCTCTGCTCGGGACCGAGGTTAAGAGCCTGCGCGCCAAACAATGCGACCTGGAGGGGGCCTATGCGAAGATTCAGGATGGGGAATGCTGGCTGATTGGATGCAAGATTGCTCCTTATCTGCAGGCGGGCGGGGCCAATCATGACCCGGTCCGGAAGCGAAAGCTGCTCCTGCATCGCAGCCAGATTCGCAAGATTCGAAGCAAGCTGGAGCAGCGGGGATTTACGCTGGTACCGCTGAAGGTGTATTTCAATGCGAGAGGATATGCCAAAGTGGAATTGGGGCTGGCACGCGGGAAACGCCAGTATGACAAACGGCAGAAGCTGCAGGAACGCCAGATGAAGCGGGATTTGGAAAGGGGAAGGAAGAAATACAAAGGGAAATTTTAAATCCTAAACTCCAAACCCTGAATCCTAAACGAAACGAAAGATAAAAAACTGGAGAATGCCGATGGCTGATGAAAAAAAGATTATTGTTGATGAGGATTGGAAAAGTCAGGCCCAGAAAGAAAAAGAACAGCTGAAGGCCCAGGAAGAGGCCTCCAAGAAGGACGGCTCGGATAAGGGGCCGATGGAAATGCCGCCGGCGGATTTTCTGGGGCTGGTGAGCATTCTGGCCTCCCAGGCGTTCTATGCGCTGGGGGTGATTCGCAGTGCGGCGGACAAGGATAAGGAGATTGAGCCGGACCTGCCGATGGCACGATACCATATCGATCTGCTGGCGATGCTGGAGGAAAAGTGCAAGGGGAATCTGACGAGGGAGGAGCAGGCCGTTCTGACGGAGACGCTCTCTCAGCTTCGGATGGTGTTTGTGAAGCTGTCGATGTAAGTCTTCTTGGTTTTCGATGGATTGTGAGTACGATTCTGGACGAAATTCTGGCTCATAAGCGGCAGGAGGTGGCGGTTCGGAAGGAACAGATGCCGCTGGAGGAGCTGCGCAGGAAGATTGCCGGACTCCCGAAGTGCCGCAATTTTTATCAGGCGGTGACGAAGAAAAATCCGCGCGGGCTGAATGTGATTGCGGAGGTCAAGAAGGCCTCCCCGTCGGCAGGGGTCATTCGGGAGGATTTTGAGCCGGTGGAGATTGCGCGGATTTATGAACGATGCGGGGCGGATGCCGTCAGCGTGCTGACGGATGAAAAATATTTCGGGGGGAAGCTGGAGTATCTGACGGCGGTCAAGGAAGCGGTGCGTCTGCCGGTGCTGCGGAAGGATTTTATTGTGGACGCTTATCAGGTGTATGAGGCGCGGGCGGCGGGGGCGGATGCGATTCTGCTGATTGCTGAGGCGCTGCCGCAGGGCCAGATTATGGATTTGATGATTCTGGCCAATCAGCTGACCCTGACGGTACTGCTGGAGGTGCACGAAGCGGATCGTTTGCTGCAGATGCGCAGTCTCATCGGGTTTCCGCAGAAACACTACAGTGTGCTGGGAATCAACAACCGGGACCTTCGGACGATGAAGGTGGATTTGAATCATACGCGGCGGCTGGCGGAACTGGCGGACAATCGCCGGGAGGTGATTGCCGAAAGCGGGATTCATACGCGGCAGGATGTTGAGATGCTCAAGGGATTGGGGATAGGAGGGGTGCTGATCGGTCAGGCCCTGTGCGGAAGCCGCTCCATTGAAGAAAAGTTTAAAGAACTGTTCGGCGGCGGGGGCGCATAAGTGGACGGTCTGATTTTGCTGAGTATTGGATTGGTGATGGGACTGTTTGGGGGGCTTCTGGGGATTGGGGGTTCGATTGTGATGATTCCGGCGCTGACGCTGGTTTACGGAGAGAATCAGCATCTGTATCAGGCGTCGGCGATGATTTGCAATTTTTTTGTGGCGGCGGCCTCGCTGGCGGCTCATTGGCGTGCGGAGGCGTTTGTCGGGTCGGTCTTGAAGCGGCTGCTGCCGGCGGCCTTGATTGGGGTGATTTTCGGGGTGGCATTGAGCAACTGCCGATGCTTTGAGGGGCGGAACAGTTTTTATCTGGCTCGAATGTTTGGCGGGTTTTTGGTGTATGTGGCGGCGTACAATTTGTGGAAGTTCTGGTCTCCGCCGGAACCGAGGAGAAAACCGCCTGTGTCTGAGCGGGTTCGGGGATTTTTTTCGGCGGGAATCGGGTTTCTGACAGGTATCGGAGCCGGGCTTTTAGGAATTGGGGCTGGGACAGTATCCACGCCGCTGCAGCAGTTGTGTCTGAAACTGCCGCTTCGGAATGCCATGAGCAATTCGGCGGCGGCGATTGTCTCGATGGCCTGGCTGGGGGCCATTTATAAGAATGCAACCCTGGCTGAACATGGAATAGCCGTTGGGCAGTCCATACGCATCGCTCTTTGGGTGCTGCCGGCGGGGATGGTCGGCGGATATTTGGGGGGTGTTTTAATGCACAAACTGCCGAAAAACCTTGTGCGGGCGGTCTTTACGGCGGTTTGTCTTTTTGCGGCATACCGACTGCTTACGGTTCAGCCGAGCCGATAAAAGAGCAAGAGGCTAAAAAAAAGAAGGAGCCGGCTGTCTTTACACCACGGGCTTGCGTCCGTGGCTATAACAAAAGAAACGCCTTTTGAAGTTCTTCAAAAAAACGCATTTTTTCCCTCAAAAAATACCAAAGTCGGGGTTTGTTTACATCTGATAGAAAGAAGAGATTCTGAAAGCAAAAAAGATATATGGAGTCTAAAGATACATTTTTGAAGCTGTTTCTTGCCCACAGCAATCATTTGTTCAGTTTCATCCTGACGCTGGTGCCGAATTACTCGGATGCGGAGGATTTGCTGCAGGAAACGGCTTCCCTGATGTGGGAGAAATTCGATACCTATCGTCCGGGAAGCAGTTTTTGGGCGTGGGCGCGTCAGATTGCCCGCTATAAAGTGGCCAATTATTATCGGGTGAAGAAGAGCCAGTTTCAGCTGGATGAAGATTTGCTGGAGGATTTGGGGGCGGCTCATGAGCGGATAGTCGGCCATTTGAATGAGCAAAAAGCGGCGCTGACCGGCTGTTTGAAAAAGCTGCGTGAAGATGATTTGAATCTGATTCGGATGAAGTATTTTCAGAATCTGTCGATTGCGGAAATTGCCCGCCAAAGCAATCGGTCGATTCATACGCTCTATAAGCGAATTTCCTTTATCTATTTTCTGCTGCAGGACTGCGTACAGAAAACCCTGGCGGCGTGGGATATCCGGTATGAATCAGAATGAGTGCATCCGGTTTTATGAACTGATTACGGCGTCTGTGGACGGGACAATCAGTCCCGACGACTTTGCCCGTCTGAAAGAGATTCTTCGACGGGAACCCCAAGCCCGTAAGCTGTATGCCGATTATATGGCGATTTTGGCCCATATCAGGACTTTGCCGGAGCTGCAGGAGCCGATGGAGACCGAAGACGGCCAGGACAGCGGTCTGGATATGGAGTTGTGGGCGGCACTGGCGGCCTCGGAAAAGACGGCGGAAACGATAGACCTGCCGAAGAAAGAGGAACCGGTCCTGGGGCTGGAGCAGAAGGAAAGCCGACGAGAACAGCCCGTTATCAGTCGACTGTCGCTTTATGCCCTGCTGATGTCGTCGGCGGCTCTGATTTTTCTGGTGGTGTATGCCTTCTTATTTACGGGAGCTTCGCGTCCGACGGTAGCGCGGCTGTCGAAAACGGCTGGGGCGAAATGGGGGGATGGAAGCGGACCTCTCAGCTGGGGCAGCGAACTAAAGACCGGCCCGCTCCATTTGGCCGAAGGATACGCAGAACTCCTTTTCGAAGGAGGGACGACACTGGTGGTGGAGGGGCCTTCGATGCTGGTTCTGGAGTCGGGCAGCCAAATCTTCCTGCAGGAGGGCAAAGTGGTGGCAAAGATGGAAGGAGGCAAGGAAGGGTTTGTTGTGCGTTCGCCCTCGGCCAGCGTGGTCGATTACGGAACGGAGTTTGGGGTTCAGGTTCATCCGACAGGCCATACGGAAACCTATGTGTATGAGGGGCAGGTAGAAATGCGGGATTCGTCCAATCCGGTTCGCTTTCGGCAGCGTCTTCTTCTCAGTGCCGGTCAGGGGGCGGAGGCGGATGCGGACAGCCGGATTGCCGTCAAGCAAATTGACCCCACTCGTTTTGTTCGGACGGAAGAGATGGATGTCCGTTTTCAGGCACAGAAAGAGGGCGGCTATTATCGATGGAAGGCCTATTCATATACCCTTCGCCGTGATTCTTCACTGGTTGCTTATTTCCCGTTCGAGAGTACGGCGAACGATTCGAAGGTTCTGGAAAATGCGGTGTCCGAACGGTTTGGCGTTGGACACGGCCGGCTGGGGGAGGGGTTTTCCGCTGCACCGGAATGGACGAGCGGACGATGGCCGCAGAAAGGTGCCCTGCGGTTTGACCGGCAGACGGGACAGGGGGTTCGGGTGCCCTCGCATCCGGCGCTGTGTCTGACCGGGCCGATTACGCTGGCGGTGTGGGTCAATCTGCAGGAAAATCCGGAGGCGCTGGGCGGCCATATTCTTTCGTGCCGGGACAACAATCGTGTGAATTATCAGCTCAGCTATTTCAATGGGTGGAACAGCGCCGGTCAGGAGGATTATACAATCCAGTTTCTGCGGTATCAGTCTTTTACCAAGCTCAGCAGTCGGCCGCTTCTGCTGGAGCCGGGGCGATGGACCTTTCTGGCGGTGACGCATGACGGCAAGACAGTGTCGTTTTATGTCAACGGCACACTCCACAGCACTGTACCGTATGTGTATCAGGCGGAGCCGGCAACGGCGGATTTGCTGATCGGCGATGTGGATGTGCCCGGGGTGGATTATTCCTTCAAGAGGTTTCATGGAATGTTGGATGAGGCGGCGATTTTCAATCGGGTTTTAACTGCGGAGGAGATTCGGCAGATGTATGAAGCCGGCAAACCATGATTTCCGTGGAGAAGTCGGGGTTTCCGCTTTCCTCCTTCGCGGAAGATTCGGAGGACAGGTTGCGGGAAAGACCGTTTTTGATTTTTGTGCGGGCGGTTCATAAGAAATCTGGAGGAAGTTTCCTATTCAAGAGGCGTTTTTCGGAAAGGGTCTGACGATGAAAAGGATGAGAGGCGGACTTTTGGAACTGTTTGTATGGCTGGCTTGCGGGGCGGCTGCCGTGGGATGGACGGGGAGCGTCTATCAGGGTGTTTACGTGGATGCGACGGAAAGCAACACGGCGGCGGTCAGCGGACAGAGCCCGTGGAACAGCGGAACGGGGGATACGGCGGGTCTGTGGAAGCTCCGCAACACCTTTGGCAATGAGATGATGCTGTGGGAGGCCAACGGCAATACCTCTTATTTGGGGGACTGCCCGATGCTGGTGACAACAGTTTCGGGGCTGATGCCGGGATTTCGGTATGCGGTTTCCGTAGTGTACTGGAATCCGTCGGGACAGAATATTCGTCTGCTGGCAGGGTTGAGTACAGACACTTTAAGCGAGTTTAATACGAATAACGGCAGCAGCCGACAGACCGGGGCGGTGGATGCGGACCGATATGAGTATGAAGGTCTGATTGGAACGGCTCAGGCGGACGGTGCGGGGACAATTCGGGTTTATATCGACGACATCGCCAATACGTACCGGAGCTGGTACGATGGGCTGACGGTTCGGGCGCTGGGGGCTTCGGACCCGAATCCGGCGGACAGGGCGGCGGATGTGCCGGGCGGGCAGAATCTGACGCTGCAGTGGGCGATGCCGACCGATGCAGCCAACCCGAATCAGCCCAGTCCTTATGTGAGCAAGCATTATTTGTATTTGCGGAAGAACGACCCGAATCTGGCGGGCGTCGTTCCTCTGGAAGTTGCTGTTTCCTCGAATCCGGCAGCACAAAGCCGAACGGTGTTTGTGGAAAACAATGCTGTCTATTACTGGAGGGTGGATGAGAGCATTCAGGGGTCTGGGCCGAATGACCCCAATACGGTTCAGGGGGATGTGTGGACGTTCCGGACCACCCAGACAATTCCGACCTTTGAGCCGCCGTACGGCAGTCAGCCGAGCGGTGCAGCGGCATTTGTCGGACAGCAAATCACTTTAACGGCGCAAGCGGGAGTTTCACCCGGTCAGGACAGTGCCTTTGCTTATAAATGGTACAAAGGGCCGTCCGGTGTGACAACCCACCCTGTGCTGAATGAGCCGGGGCACATTGAAGGGGCGATGACGGCGCAGCTGAAGATTTGGGTGCAGCCGGGTGATGAAGGGGATTACTGGTGCCGGGCGACAAACAGTCAGGGCAGCGGCGATTCCGCAGCGGCCCGGATTGTGCTCAAGAAGCTGCTGGCCCATTACACATTTGACGGGACCCTGAATGATTCCGCGGGAGCCAATCACGGGACGATGGGCAGTCCGGTTTATACGGCGGGCATCAGCGGGCAGGCGCTGGTGTTTGACGGCACGCAGTCGATGAACATCGGAACAGGCGGGTATCCGAACGGCACGGAAGGAGGCGGGCTGTCGGAGGGGACGGTTTCGTTCTGGATTAACTCGAGTGTGACCGGTGCACACAGTTTTCTCGGCAGTGCCAATGCCGCTGACGGGACGATGCTGAATATTCACTACTCCAACGCCAATGCGGTGCAGCTGTATGTGCAGAATGCCGCGTCCAGTCAGATGCTGGTGCAGTTCTCGTCTCCGATTAATCTGCGGAACGGCCAGTGGCATCTGCTGACGTTTGCGTGGAACAGCGGGACGGGGCAGGGCTGGATTTATCTGGACGGACGGCTGGCCTACACGGGAACCTCCACGGCGGTCAGCGGGTTTACGGGCTGGCAGTATCCGCTGACGGTGGGGGCCTTCAATAACGGAGGGACGCCGGCTTCGTTTTATAACGGGGCGATGGATGACCTGCGGGTGTACAACTATATGCTGACGGCGGCGGAAGCAGCGCAGCTGTATGTGGATTTTGTCCCCGGGGCGACGATTTGTCCGACAGCACCGGCACATGATTTTAACGGGGATTGCCAGGTGGACCTGGCGGACCTGGCGGAATTTGCGGTCGGCTGGCTCGAGTGCCGACTGATTCCGGCGGATGCATGCGGGCAGTAGGGTTGAGAGAGAAAGAACCAGACAGGAGAAGAAACGATGAAAACGGCAAGGTATATAAGCAGTTTGATTTTAACCGGGCTGTTGTGCGGCATAGGGTTTGGGGCGCAGAGTTATCTGGATGCCCGGGGCGGAGCGAGCGGCAATACGGTCAATGCGCTGACAGGCAGTCCGACGGACTGGTGGGTCTCCTCGCCTTCGCAGGATAACCTGTGGGGCCGGCGGACGGGATTTGCAAACAATCCGAGTTTTACGCTGGGCGGGGACAGCGATATTCTCGAATCGAGCGGAACCGGCAGCGGACGGGAAAACAGCCCGATGATCAAGACGACGATTTCAGGTCTGCAGCCGGAGATGTATTACAACCTGTGGGTGGTGTACTGGTCGGCCAACGGACAGAACTGGTGTGTTCGGGCGGGTCTGACTTCGTCGAATCTGCCGCTGTATGACTTTACCGGTGCGGCGGGAGCAACAGCCGGTACTCGCACAGGTAAAACGGAAGGAGACCGCAATGAACTGACGGCCTATCTGGGCTACAAAGCCGCCGGTGCGGACGGAAAACTGTCGGTGTTTATCGATGACAAACCGTCGGATGCCTCCCAGGGCGCCTGGTATGACCGCAGCTGGTATGACGGAATCCTTTATGAGGTGTACAATGTGCCGTTTGCTCCGTCGCCGGCGGACGGGGCGGTGAATGTGCCGACCTCGACGGCGGTGCTGTCTTTTACACCCATGCGGGACCCGAATCATCTGAATCAGGAGAACCCCAAGATTCTGCTGCACAGGGTTTATTTTGATGATGACCCGAATCTGGCGGACGCAGACGATTTGCTGGCGACCGTGCCGGCAGGGCAGAGCCAGACGCAGATGCCGACTCTGCAGCCGAATAAGACGTATTACTGGCGGGTGGATGAGCTGTTGGATGACAACAGTGTGGTGACGGGTGTTGTCTGGTCATTTCAGACGGTCAAGACTATGCCTGATTTTAATCCGCCCATTGGGTATCAGCCGGTTAATACGGCGGTCTTTGTCGGAGAGGATGCCGTGCTGACGGCGGCGGCGGGCGTCGGCAGCTTTACGTATCAGTGGTACAAAGGCGCTTCCGGGGATACGAGTCAGCCGCTGTCCGATGAGCCCGGGCATATTTCCGGAGCGAACAGTTCCCAATTGACGATTACCGCAGCGGCGGCGGATGAAGGGCTGTATTGGTGCCGGGCGAGCAATGAGCTGGGTTCTGCGAATTCCGATGCCGCGAGCATTGCCGTCAAGCGGCTGGTCGCTCGGTGGACGATGAATCAGTCGGACTATCAGGGCGGTCAGTATCTGGATGCAAGCGGAGAAGGGCATGCGGCGGTTCCGAACGGAGCCCCGGCGTTTCTGGAGGGTGCGGACGGCCAGGCCTTTGGGGCGGTTCAGGTGAATTCGGAAAACGGGTTTGCCGATGCAGGAACATGGAATCCTTCCGCTTACACCGGGCAGATAACGGTTTCGCTGTGGGCTCGATGGAACGGGCAGACGGAACCGGCCAGCTGGCAGGGACTCCTTGCCAAGCGGGCTTCATTTGCGGCGGACGGAATGATGTGGCAGCTTGAGGTGGACCAGACGAACAACAACGTGGTATACAAAAACGGCAGCAACACGGCGATATCCTCAGGGCCGCTGCCGATTGGACAGTGGGCGCATGTGGCGGTGGTATTTGACGGGACGACGGCAACACTGTACCGCAACGGACAGCGGGTCAGCAGCGGAGCGGTTCCGTTCAGCAGCGGCACATCAGCTCCCCTGGTTATCGGAGCTTCGGAGAAAAGTACGGCGGGAGTTTTCAGCTGGCCGTTCTCGGGCGGGCTGGATGATGTGCGGATTTACAATTATGCCCTCGAACCGGCGGCGATTGCCCAGTTGTACCTGGATGTTGTGCCGGGTGTGTCCATTTGTGTGGACAACCCGGAGATGGATTTGAGCGGTCCGCAGGGACAGCCGGACTGCAAAGTCAATTTGTATGACCTGGCGGAAGTGGCACGGCAGTGGCTGGTCTGCAATCTGATACCGGCGTCTGCGTGTGATTAAAAGGGAAGAGACTGTTCACAATGGGGTCTGTGCCGTTCAGTACAGACCCCCTTTTGGGGGGACTTTCGATGAGAGGACCTCAGAAAGGCATCATGATGAAAACGGCTGGATGGGTTTGGATTTTTCTGCTTGGAGTGAGTGTTTGTTCGTTTGCCGGACCGCTGGTTGTGCTGAATGACAACGGCGGGTGGTGCTGGTATCAGGATGAGCGGGTAATTGTGCAGGGCCGCAAACTGATTGTCGGTTCGATTGCCAACGCGGCCGGCGCCGGCGGCACTGCCCGCCACGGAGACATTGAGGTGGTCTCCTATGACCTGGACAGCGGCTCAATGGTTCGGGTGACCCTGCATGACAATCTGGAGGCTGATGACCATGATGTGCCGGCCTTTCTGGAATTGCCGGACGGACGTCTTTTGGCGGTGTACACCAAACATCTGACGGACCGGCTGATTCGTTATCGGATCAGCGTCAATCCGTATGATGCCACGCTATGGGGCTCTTATCTTACTCTGACGCGCGGAGCCAGCACCTCCTATTCCAACCTGTTCCGGCTGGCCGATGAAAATAACGGAAACGGCCGAATTTACAATTTTTACCGCGGGGAAAATTTCAACCCCAATTTTCTTGTTTCAAATGATAACGGGCAGACCTGGTCCTACGGCGGCTGGCTGCTTCGAAAAGACGGACAGCGGCCGTATGTCAAGTATGCCTCCAATAACCTCGACAGGGTTTTTCTGGTTTGCTCGAATGCCCATCCGCGGGAGTATTACAACAGCGGCCTTGGGGGAACGAGCATTTTTGCCGGTTATGTCTATCAGGGCGGGCTGTATCGGCTGGACGGGGTCAAAGTGCGGGATATCACCACGACGGATGCGGCGGCGCCGGAGACGCTGACGCTGGTCTTCCCGGGAAGCTGGACCCAGCGGGCCTGGCCGACGGATATTCATCTGGATGCGGACGGCAGGCCGGTGATGATTTTCTCCGTGCAGGTGGCTTCCAGCGGAACCTTTGACGGCAGTGATTTGCGGTATTTTTATGCCCGCTGGGACGGCAGCCAGATGCGGACCTATCCGCTGGCCTATGCAGGCAGTGCGCTGTATTCGGCGGAGAACGATTATGCAGGACTGGCGGCGATTCATCCGGAGCAGCCGAATGTAGTGTATATTTCGACCAATGCCCATCCGGTGACGGGCGCTCCGCTGATCAGCGGGGCGGACGGGAAACGCCATTATGAGATTTTCCGCGGCACCACAGCCGACGGCGGAGAGACCTGGACCTGGGAGTATATCACAAAGAACTCGACCGTGGATAATCTTCGTCCGATTATTCCCATCGGCGGGCCCGGCACGATTCTGCTCTGGATGCGGGGGACTTATTCAACCTATACGAATTATAACACGCAGGTGGTTGCCATGTTTGATCCGGAGCCGATTTTGCCCTACGAGCCGGAGATTCTGGAACATCCAAAGCCGGTCAGCGCACCGACAGGAGGGAAAGCGGTTTTTGAAGTGAAAGCGGCGGGACTGGAGCCGTTTACGTACCGCTGGTATAAAGTCAATCCATCCGGTTCGAATGTTTTGGTTGGAGAAGGTTCGCCGAAGCTTGTTCTGGAGGGTCTTGGTCCGACGGATTATGGACGCTACTATTGTGTGGTGTCGAATTCGGCCGGGTCGGCGACTTCTTCTTCGGCGATGCTGATGAAGGCGGACTTGCTGGCGTATTGGCCGCTGGACGGTTCCTATCAGGATGTCAGCGGAAACGGTTATCATGCCGTTGGAGTGGGGAGCCCTGCCTTCACGAGCGGCTACCAGGGGCAGTGCATTTCTCTAAACGGAAGCAGTTATCTGAACTGCACAAACAGTGCCGATTTGACGCTGGCCGGCGGCGGCACAATTTCGGTTTGGGTCAGGACCCCTGCGCTGAGCACCGCCTGGGCTTCTGTAATCGGCAAAGGCCGTTATTCCTGGCGTCTGTGTCGAAACAATGCGACCAACTTTATTTCCTTCCATTTCAATTCTCCCAATTATGAATTTCAGGCCAATGGGGATATTCCGGTGGTGGACGGGCGATGGCATCATCTGGCGGCAACCTATGACGGTCAGGTCATTCGGCTTTATGTGGACGGACAACTGGATGCTTCCGCTGTGACCCCCGAGCCGGTCAATGAGCGGACGGACCCGGTATTTATCGGGAATCGGTCAGATGCGGCCCGATACTGGACGGGACAGATTGATGAGGTGCGGATTTACAGTTTTGCGATGAGGCCCGAGGAAATCAGGCTGCTGTATGAGGAAGGGCGGGCCTGTTATCGGATTGAACCGTTTGATTTCGACCGGAACTGCCGAACGGATATAGCGGATTTGGCGGTTTTGGGAGGACAATGGCTGGACAGCGGCTGGGAGGGGGATGTGTGTGTGAACCGGCCGGAGGCGGATTGGACGGGAGCTTCGGGTGAGCCGGATTGTGCTGTGGATTTGTATGAGTTTGCGGAACTGGCATCGGACTGGCTGTCCTGCACAATGGTTCCGTCTTCGAATTGTCTGTGAAAAAGTGTGTGAAGTGTGTTGTGCAAAAAAGAAAAGCGAATTGGAACAGGAATGGAAACCTTTATGTGGAGGAAAGAATGATGAAGAGAGATGGTTTGATTTGGCTGATGCTCCTGTTGGCCGCTCTGCCGGCATGGGCGGTGATTTATGTGGATGCCGAGGGTGGGGCTTCGGGCAATACAGCCCGGGCCAGTGACGGGGATGTCGATGCCTGGTGGACGACGGCAACGGCTCCGGATGGGTTGTGGGGCCGCAGGGCATTTGGGTATGACCAGGATGGTGTGCTGAACGGCGCTGCGAAGGATATCTTTGAATCGAGCGGCACCGGCAGCGGTCGGGAAGACAGTGTGGCGATTGTGACAACCGTTTCCGGCCTGACGCCCGGGCAGCTCTATCAGGTCGATGTGGTTTATTGGTCTTCGAACAGCCAGAACTGGTGCATTCGGGCCGGATTCAGTCTGGACAATATGCTGCTGTTTGACCGCCTGGGGGATGCCGGCAGCGGAGCCATTGCTGGCACTCGGATTGAGGGGATTCAGGACGGCGACCGGTGGGTTTTTACGGGAACCATCGGGACGATTGCAGCGGATGGGAACGGCCGGATTCGCGTTTATCTGGATGACAAGCCGTCGGATGCCTCTCAAGGCGGCTGGTATGACCGGACGTGGTATGACGGACTGATTCTGACGGAAGTGCCGGAGCCGGCCACGTGTCTGCTGGCTGCGGCAGGAGCCTTGCTGGGAATTCGCCGCAGGAAATAATTCTGCCTTTGTCCACAATTTCTGCTTTTCAAAAGCCGTCTCCACTCGAGACGGCTTTTTTGTTTTGGCGGTTCTTCACCGGGGGGGCTGGCGTCTTTGGACGGCGGAGGCAGCCAGGGCCTGAAGATGAGGCAGGGCATGGTCCAGGAACATTTTATAGGCCCGGCAGAAAAAACTGGGGGTTTTTTCCGTTCCTGTTAAGGGAATTCGGTCTTTGAGGCATCCGCCGCCGCACAGGTCCAGGTAGCGGCAGACCAGGCAGGAGTCTGCGATTCGGCGTTTTCGGCGGATAAAATTCTGTTTGAGCGGGGAGGCGGCCAGCTGTTCAAGCGATGTATCGAGGAGACTGCCCAGACGCGTTTCCGGCGTGACGAAAAAGTCGCAGCAGTAAGCGTTGCCGTCGTGCTCGATGACCAGATAGTCGCTGCAAAGCCGGCCGAAGATACACTCAGCGGGGGGGCCGCCCGCCAGAACATTTATAAAATTGTCAAAGGTGCGGACGCTGAGTCTTTCCGTCCAGCCGTCCCGCCAGCGGTCGAAAAACCGGCACAGGAAGCGGCCGTATTGCTCCGGAGTAATGCTCCAGGGAGCGGGCTGTGGGGGATTATCAGGGTCGATTTCAAAACAGGGGACCAGCTGGAGGAAGGCAAATCCCTGTGCTGTGAAGAAATCAAACAGGAGGTCCGGCTCGGTGATATTGCGGTCGTTGAGCAGGACAAGGATGTTGAATTCGACGGCGGCCTTTCGGCAGCTGTCAATCGCCCGGAGAACTCGGCTGTAGGTGCCGCGGCCGGAATGGTCTTTTCGATAGAAATCGTGGAGCTCCTGCGGGCCGTCCAGACTGATGCCCAGCAGGAAGTTGTGTTCAGCGAAGAAGCGGCACCAGTCGTCATCAAGAAGGACGGCGTTGGTCTGGAATGTGTTTTGGACGGATTGTTCTTCGGTTCGGTATTGTGTCTGAAAGCGGACGGCTTTTTTGTAGAAATCCAGTCCCATCAGGGTTGGTTCGCCTCCCTGCCAGGCGAAGGCATTCACAGGGAATCGCAATTGAAGGTACTGTTTGCAGAGCGTTTCAAGAACAGCTTCGCTCATCCGGCAGGGCGAGTCGGGAAAGAGGGTCTTTTTGGGGGTATAAAAACAGTACCGGCAGGCCAGATTGCAGTCCGGCCCTGCCGGTTTGATGAGCAATGTAAACGGCTGAACCATCGTTCGGTTATCCTCTGGCTCCTCTGAGAATAACTCGGTTTCCGTCCGTCCAGTTGTCGCGGTAGTACGTGACGGCTTCAAAGGTATCGCTGAGGGAGTCCATTTTCTCATTCAGTTTGCTGCGAAGGTCCTGCAGGGTCGTCTGGTACTCCGGATTGGACACCAGATTTGTCATTTGATAAGGGTCGTTTTGATTGTCAAACAGCAATTCCTGCGGTGCATCGGCTCTTGGGATGCGGAATCTGGCATAGGTAAAGCGTTTGGTTCGGACAGCCCGCCACTCGTGGCCGACATCCCAGGCGGCGGTGGCCCCGGTTCCCTGCAGAAAGGCAAACTCCGGCTGCGGGCCGGATTGTCCCAATGCCAGATGGGCCAGATTCATTCCTTCCCATCGGGAGGGGACAGGCAGACCGAGCAGACCGAGGAATGTCGGGGCGAAATCGACGGTGGATAGGCAGGCATCGGAGACGGCCCCGGCCGGGATATGTCCGGGCCATCGAATCAGGAAGGGAATGCGGGCTGCTTCTTCGTAGAAGATGTTTTTGGCGCGGCGGCCCTGCGAACCGAACATTTCCCCATGGTCGGAGGAGAAAACAACGATGGTGTTTTCGGCCAGACCGCTGGCGTCAAGAAACTGCATCAGCCGTCCGAAGTTCCAGTCGAGGTTGGTTGTCATCGCGTAATAGTTTCGTCTCCACGTTTCGAGGGAGGCACGCTCGGTGTCGGACAGCCGAGCCCAGTTATCGGCATAGGGGTCGTTGGTTGGTTTATAGTTGGGCGGGTTGGGCAGAGAAGTCTTTGCGAACATATCCCGATATTCGGCGGGGACGTTTTCGTCATTCCACGGGTCGTGCGGCGTACCCCACGACAGAACCATTGCGAAAGGCCGGGAGGATTTGACGGCATTGCACTTAAGCCAGTTGATAGCCAGGTCTGTCTGACCATCGGGTTCATAGACGCCGGGGCCGTAATAAATTTTTTCTTTGGATTCGGTGTGGTAGTAGGTGTTGTAGTAATCGTGATGGAAGTTATAGGCGGCCCAGAAGCCGTTAAAGCCGAGCCGGTGGACGCCGCGGGGGACAAAGGAGTTATTCGGGTTGTCGTGGTCGCCGAGGACGTTGGCATACAGGTGCCATTTGCCGATATAAGCAGTCTGGCAGCCGGCGCGGGTCAAAACATGACCGAGGCAGTCCTGATAAGGATTGAGCCGCAGTTCGTTGATGACCATTCCGTGGCTGGTGGTATACTTGCCGGTCATCAGCGTGGCGCGGAAGGCCGAACAAACGGGGGTATTGGCGACAGTGTTGACGAAGTTGGTGCTTTGGGCGGCAAACCGGTCCAGATTCGGAGTAACGGCCTGCCCGGTATAGTGGGTGCCGTTCCAATAGCGGGCATAGCCGCAGTGGTTCAATCCCAGCTGGTCGGCCAGGACAATCAGAAGGTTCGATTTTAACACTGAGGAGCCGGCATAAAGGGAAGGGGCCAGTCGATTCAGAAGAAGCCCGGCGGCTCCGAGCGTGCCTTGTTTGAGCAGAGTACGGCGGCTGATTTTGTTTGTCGGATTCATTTCTATCTCCCGTGTGTCATCTTAACAAAGCAGACAACGAATGAAAACGGTTTCTTTCTTACTGCTGAAGAGTTATTTTCGCGGGGCGGTTTGATACAGATGCTGAATCTCTTTTTCCGAGAGGACCCGGTTGAAGAAAGCGATATCCGTGATGGCACCGGAAAAGCCAGCCCCCAATTCATCGAGGGAGCGCCCGAAGGACAGCTCTATGTACCGTTCAAGCGGGGTGTCCTGCGGACGGGCGGATTGGGCACACAGACGCCCATTGAGATACATCAATTTCCGGGTGCCTTTGGCGTGGGTGACGGCAAAGAAATACCAGCGGCCCGGCTCGAGAGGACGGTCGCTGACAATGGAATTGACTTTTCGAGCATCCGGCCGTCGGTTCGGGTAGTAGGCGGTATGTTCCAATCTGCCGTCCTCGGCAATCCGCAGGATGCGATAGTAGGAATTTTCCATAACAGCCGGAATAGGTTGAGCGGTCAGATGAGACCAGATGAGCTGGGGCTCAATTTTATCCGGCCGAAGCCAGCAGAGAACGGTGTAGTCGCCGGAATCATTTTCAAAAATCGGCCGGACCTCGGAGATTCGGACCGACTGCTCAGGCATCATTGCAAGAGCGTAAGAAGGACTGTCTGGAGTCGAGAAAGGTCCTTGAACAACTTGCAGATCGGAGGAGAAATGAATCTGTAAGCCGGTTTTTCCTGTGAGATCGGCGAGGGTTTGGGGGAGTTTTTCTTTTAGCCGGAGATAAAGGGTGGGCTCGAGGACTCGAACGGATGCCTCAAACGGGGAAGGAATCTGATACGTAAAGTCCTGGACTTTCGCCGGAATCAGTGCAAGGGTTTGCCCGGAGGCAGAGGCGGCCTGAAAAGCGGTGAGCCGCACGGTTTTCTGGGAAGTACGGAGGTTGGAGCCGAGAAGCATTTCCACCGTTCCTTCAAGAACGTGAGCTTCTGTGTTGGCGTACTGGTCCATAACAACGCCGAATTTGGTTCCGTAATCGATGATGCACGCGGAGGGTGTCCGAACCGTGAATCCCTCGGCATTTTTGGGGACATCGGCAGTCAGTTTCCCCTGAATCAAAAACAGCTGATTGTCATTTTCGAGTCG
The DNA here is from genome assembly GCA_037479115.1 of Anaerohalosphaeraceae bacterium. Classification (NCBI taxonomy): domain Bacteria; kingdom Pseudomonadati; phylum Planctomycetota; class Phycisphaerae; order Sedimentisphaerales; family Anaerohalosphaeraceae; species Anaerohalosphaeraceae bacterium. Next base: position 52,981 of record JBBFLK010000022.1, read on the forward strand.
GAATTCGGCGGGACCTTCCAGAAGAACAAAGGCGCCTTGCTCAGTGCGAATGCGTACAAGCCCCTGCTGAAGACGAAGGGTTTGTTTGCCAAGCGAAGCGCCGGGAGAGTACTGTTCAAATTCCTCGTCAAAACATGCCTGAAAGGTTTCGAGGATTTGCCCATGCTGGGTATCTCGAACCGGCATCCAATGAGTGTAAAGAAGGAGCATCAGGGCGGCGGCGATGGATGCAAGCATCGGCACCAGACTGATTTTGCGGAAGGTCGGAGAGGGTTTGGAGGCCGCAATAGGAGGAGCCGGAGGTTCTTTGGCGATTGGAACGGCCGGGGACAGTTGCTCCATTTCAGCCAGAGAAAGCCACAGTTCCTGCTTAAGAAGACCTTCTTCGTCTTCTTCTGTTAGTTCCCATTGAAGGATGTCCGGTGTTTTTCGGAATTGAGCGGTGTTTTCAATGATGGAAAGATAGAAGGTTCGCACGTCAAGGCGTGTCTGGAGGAGTTTTTCAAAGGATTCAAACTCCTCCAGGGAGATTGAACCGTCGAGAATTCGAAGGATAATTCGGGCGATTTCAAATTTTTCGCGGACGGATTCCATTAAAAGTGTTCCGAAAGGAGATTTCGCTGAATGCATTCGAAGAGAAAACAGTGGATTTTGGCGAGGTTTTTGTAGACCAGTTCGTTGGATTTTCCCCACTGCTGTGCAATTTGTTTGACCGGCAGAGCGCGCTGGTATCGAAGATTGATCAGCAGTCGTTCCTTTTCCGATAACCGTCTGATGCAGGTTTTCAGGGCTTCAGCTCGTCGGGGTTTTTCAATCTGGTGCTGTGTATAGGTCTCTGAGAGAAGACGGAGGGTTTCGGAGGAGTAGCGTAGAGGTGTTCGGGCGGTTTTTCGGCGATGTTCGAGGATGAGAAAGTAAGCGATTTTACAGCCCCATGCGGTGAAACTAGTTCCAGGTTTGAATTCCTCGAATTTACGCCACATTGTGGAGGAGGTTTCCTGAAAAATATCTTCAGCATCGGTGGAGTTTGGAACCATAGTGAGAATATAGGTATAGATTTCACTTTGGCTTTGGGCGTAATAGCGAAAAAAAGTATCTTCTTTACAATAATTTTTCTTTTCGTTTTGTTCCGCCGTCATTGGGGGCTTTCTCTCGTATGTGCGTATGTGCTATAAAATTATAAGATTTTCTATATTATAACCGTCTGAGTTCTTCTTTTTTGTAAAATAATTAGGTTTTATTGGAGGATAATGTAGATATATATAATCTTTTTCTGGGCACACCAAACAACTGTTTGTTATAAGTCCAATTCTTTAAGGAGGTTTTGGTTTTTCCTATCTGTTTTTTTTGAGATTTTCCTTCCAATTTTTCGAATAAGAATCAAGTAAAAGTAGGGAAGATTGGAATCTTTCTGATTAAGTGCTTTGTGGATTTGGACGTTCCACAATTGTCAGGAAAAGGAATCGAACAGATGAAAAAACGGTTTTCCAACTCTTTTCAGAGCAGGGGGTTCCATAAGGGATTTACGCTGATTGAGCTGCTGGTGGTGATAGCGATTATCGGGCTTTTGC
>JBBFLK010000023.1 GCA_037479115.1 Anaerohalosphaeraceae bacterium
TCTGTCATGCAGCGGATCCTCTTTGGGGGGATACGATGTTCCATGGCCATCCCAGAAATTTTGGAAATTTTTCTTGACTCTGAAACGGCAATCTGGTTAAATACACTTATCATCCAATCTGGGGAGGTCGAGGAAAGATAGCAGGATCATAAACAGTGCCGAACGAACGTGTATTTTGAGCCTGCACTTTTTTTGACAAGTTTTTGTCTGCGGATGTAAGGACACATCTTACCGTTCGAAGCGGGGAGGGTAGGACGCTTTCTTAGAGGAAGAGGAAACACGAGCCGGAGAGATTCTGCGCCCGTTTTGAACAGCGCAGCCTTTCCGCACAAAACGGTGTGGTGCTCGAATCCGTCGGCGTGCGGCGGGTTCGAGTAGAAATAGCGTGTGTGTGTGGTGCAGTGTGCGTTTTGTGTGTGTTTCAGAAGTGTGTGTGCAGTTTTGTGTGTGCAGTCTATCGTGTAAACTCTTTCTGTAAGGGGAGACTATGAAACCGATTCAAAGGCAATGCCGGATCGTGCTTCTGGCGTTGCTGGTTTCACCCATCGCCCTGGCCGGAATGGCTGATGAGGGGGTCCTGGTTGATTCTCTCACCTCCACCTTCCTGCCGGGCTACGGCACCGGAATCGCCACCGTAGATTCCAAAGTCTATTGGGCGAATCCGGACAGTGTCTATGCCGGCAACTACATCTACACCTATCTGATTTCCGGATCGCAGGTCAACCTGAGCTTCTTCTCGGTGGAGCTGTATCCGGATGTGCTCATTTCGAGCTGGGGTGTGGAAACGCCGGGCAAACAGCCGGCCGTCTGGTCGCCGGTCAACAATCCATATGAAAGTATGGAAGCCCTGTTTGTCAGTCCGATTCTGCCGGGTGAAACCTCCGCAACGCTCTGGTTCATCAGCCCCTACGGCCCCATCAAAGCAGACGGTGCTTTGGCCGGGATTACGCGCGGGAGCTACAACTTCCTCGTCGGGCAGGTTCTCTCGCCTGTTATCCCGGAACCGGCAACCGTGCTGCTTTTGACTGTCGGAGGCCTGCTGAGCCGTTTTTCTCGAAAGAGAAAAAGCTGAATGAGAATGACTGCCTTGAGAAAGCAACGTCAACTTTAACCGTGAGGAGGTCATAGATATGACCCGAATCCAAAAGACTTGTTTGTGGCTCTTTCTGATAGGGATGCTTGCAGCCAGCCCGGCGGCGCAGGCAGCCCTCACCTACCTGCCGGAAAGCTCCTATTACTCCGGGAAAACGTACTACAACGTCAATCTCGGAAACGGTCAGGTCCTCAGCGGACGCATTGAATTCGCCGTGTACGACACCTCCGTTTATCCGGGCGAATTCACCGGAACCGCCCCCGGAACCGGACGCTACATCTACGCGTACCAAATCTTCCACAACTCCGGAGGTTCCAATGCCGCTCTGACCGCGTTTGTGATTAAGCAGATTGGCGACGGGGCTATCCCCGCCGACAATCCAAACAGTTATATCGGCACGGACAGTTCCGTTTCCGGTGTGAATGCCACCTCGGCCTTCTTCAATGTCAGCCGGACCGAAGGAAACTGGCTCTTTGAAGGACCGAACATTCTGGCCGGACAGAACTCCGTATTCCTCCTGGTTCGCAGCAACAGCCCGATTAAGGTCGGAACCTATGACCTCTTCCCGCCCAAAGACGGGGAAATTCCTGTCCCGGGTGAAGAAGACAACGGCAATCCGATCCCTGAACCGGCTACGCTGCTGCTCCTCGGAATTGGACTAGCCGGATCCGTAATCCGAAAAGCCCGTTAATCCCGACAAATGCCAACGAATGTTCCAAACTTACAATCGGCTGGGGAGACCCAAATGTCCGAAACAACCAAGACAACATTCAATCGAGGGATAAAGGGACTGATTGCAGCGGCCCTGCTGCTGACAACAGCGGCCGGGTTCGCCTCCACGGATGAGAACGGCTATGCCGTGCTGATCGAACAAACTCCGGTTCATGCAGGAACGATTAACCCCGGTTTGGGCATTCACAAAATGGCTGTCGGCGCTACAGTCACGCTGACTGCCATGCCCAAACCGGGCTTTCGTTTCCTGTACTGGCTCGGCGACGTAAGCGACCCGGCCAGTATGGTCACGCAGATGCGGGTGGATGCACCGAAAATTGTCATCGCCGTTTATGAACGAGAGGACTTCGAAATCCCGCTCGAACGAAGCGGACTGCAGAAAGGCGCTCCCCTCGGCGGGGCGATTCGTTCTGCTGAATCCTTCGGAAACGGCGTTTCTATGATGGCCCACTATCCGGAAATCAGCTACGCCTCCTTCACGTGGCCCAACCTGCCGGATGAAAACAATGACCCATTCCCCGTGCCGGGTGAATCCAGCGATTTCCCGGTACCGGGCGATAATCCGATTCCAGAACCAACAACAGTGTGTCTGTTAGCTGCCGGGACTGTTCTGCTTCGATTCAAACGCGTATCAGGATAGACCTGCAGGCGAGGAAGCAACCAACGAACTTATGATACGTTCTACACTGGAGCGTTAGGAAAAGACACACGTTCGTTGGCACTGGAGGAGGTGTTGTGAATATGGCCGAGTGTCCCCGGACACTCGGCTATATTCGTTTTCTAAATCCCCTTTTCCTAAAGATTTAAAAAAATCACTTCAAAAACCGCTTAAAAATTTCAGTTTTCGAAACAAACCCAGATTTTCATACGTCTATCTTTCCGGGACAGGGCTTCCGCCAAACCTTGTCTATTCTGTACGATGTAAAAAACGCACAAATTTTAGACAGATAAACAGGGAATAGACGTGAAATTAAAAATCGGACAACTTCTTTGTCAGCAGGGACTTATAAATGATGCACAACTGGCCTCCGCCCTCGAGTCCCAAAAGCATACTCGTAAAAAACTCGGCCAGATTCTCCTGGATTCCGGGGTCATCACGAGCCGACAGCTGATCGAGTGCCTCGTGGCACAAACAGGAATCCCCAGAAAAAACCTTGAAGATATCGCGATAGAACCGGACGTTCTCAAGAAAGTACCTCCGGAATTAGTGACTCAATACAACGTTTTGCCCCTCGAACAAAGTAACGGTCGGCTGACGGTAGCCATGGCTGATCCGTTTAACAGCGAGGCCCTCCAGAACCTTCGGCTGGTAACCGGCTGCAGCATCAGCCGCTGCTACAGCACCCCGATGGAGCTGGAAAAGGCCATCCTGAAATATTACGGCAGCAACGTCGCCCGGATGCTCAAAGACCTGGCTCCGGCAGACAAGGGCTCGCCTGCCGACATTGAAACCAACGGCGAACTGACCCCCGCCAAGCTCCATGAACTGGCCCGGGAGCCCTCCCTGGTTAACCTGGTCAACCTGATTATCCTCGAAGCCATCGAAGCACGGGCCAGCGATATTCATATTGAGCCGTTCGAGAACTGCGTGAAAATCAAATACCGCATCGACGGAATGCTCATCGAAAAATCCGCCTCTCCGAAACGGCTTCAGGCCGCTATTCTTTCCCGCATCAAAATCATGGCCAATATGAATATCGCTGAGCGGTTCATCCCGCAGGATGGACATATTGAGTTTCCGACCGCCCGCGGCAAAATCGACATCCGTGTTTCCACCGTCCCCAGCATCTTCGGCGAATCCGTGGTTATGCGTCTGCTGGACCGCAGCACTGCCTTGATCGCGCTGGAAGACCTCGGGATGGACAAAGAAACCCTCAAGGGGTTCACCCACTGCCTGACGAAGGCCCACGGCATCGTTCTGGTTACCGGTCCGACCGGCAGCGGAAAAACCACGACGCTCTATGCCGCCCTGAACAAAATTTATGACCCGAGTCTGAAAATCATCACCATCGAGGACCCGGTGGAATATCAGCTGGAAGGAATTATTCAGATGCCGGTCAACCCCCGCCGCGGCCTGACCTTCAGCCGGGGGCTCCGCCATATCCTTCGCCAGGACCCGAACATCATCATGGTCGGCGAAATCCGCGACCGCGAAACCGCCGACATTGCGATTCGGGCCGCCCTCACCGGCCACCTGGTCTTCTCGACCCTTCATACCAACGATGCCGCCGGAGCCGTCACCCGTCTGATTGATATGGGCGTGGAGCCCTTCCTGCTGGCCAGCTCACTCGAAGGTGTCCTGGCGCAGCGGCTCGTCCGCAAAATCTGCCCCTTCTGCAAAGAACGCTACACGCCGGACCCGCATCTGCTGGAAACGCTGACAAACTCCATCTCCATCGGGCCCAACGATATTCTCTATCACGGACGCGGCTGTGAAGAATGCAATCAAACCGGAATGAAGGGGCGAATCGGCATCTTCGAACTGCTCCGCATTACGGAACCTTTGCGGAAACTGATTGCACAAAAACCGACCACCGACCAAATCCTGCAGGCCGCCCCTGAAGACCATACGTCCATGCGGCATGACGGCATCCAGAAAATTCTCAAAGGCCTTACGACGCCCGAAGAAGTCCTCCGCGTCACCCAGGGAACGGAAGACGAGGACCGAACCGAAATCACACCGGCGGCCCCCGTCGAAACGTCATAAACAGGGATGGATTTTATGATTCGGTTTTCGTACAAGGCAGTATCCAGAGACGGCAAACCCGCCGCCGGCATCATCGAAGCGGTGGACCGAAAAAGCGCCGTGTCGCTGCTGGCCCAGCGGGGGCAATTCGCCCTCGAAATTCAGGAGGCCGCCCCCGGCGCTGTCTCCCCGACAGCCCCCCTTGAGGAAACGTCTTCCCTTTTTGTCTCGAACCGAATCAGCAGCCGGGACATCCTGCTGATTACCGAACAAATCACCACAGCGCTGCGGGCCGGCCTGCCGATTCTTCAGGCCCTCGAAATCGTCGCCCAGCAGCAAAACAAACTGCCCATCCGGCGGATTCTCGAACAGCTCGCTCAGGCCGTCCGCTCCGGACGCTCCTTGTCCGAAGCCATGGCCGAATACCCCGCCGTCTTCCCCTCGCTGTACCGTTCCATGGTCCAGGTGGGCGAAACGGGCGGCATCCTCGAAGAAACCATGCAGCAGCTGGTCCGGCTGCTCTCCCGCGAACACAAGGTCCAGTCCAGCTTCAAAAACGCTTCGGCCTATCCGATTTTCGTTCTGACGGTCGGGCTGATTTCCATTATCGTAATTCTGGTCTGGATTCTGCCCCAGCTGATTGAAGCGCTCGGCACGGAACCGTCTGCCCTGCCGCTTCCGACGCGAATGCTGATGGGGACCAGTCATTTTCTGCTGTACTACGGCTGGCTGCTGGGGGCCGTGCTGGCGGCCGCTGTGTATTTCTTTCTCCGCTGGAAACGCACAGATGACGGCCTGCTCCAATGGGATGCCTTCAAACTTCAGGTTCCGCTGCTGGGACCGGTCCTCCGAACTCTTTCCGTCGGCCGATTCGCCCGGACCCTCGGCTCCCTGACCAAATGCGGCATCCCCATCCTGGAGGCCCTTCGCGTCGTCCGTGACACCCTCGGCAACGAAGTCCTTGCGCGGCAAATCGACCATGTCTGCGAGGAAGTGAAAGCCGGCAGCGACCTGGCCCGTCCGCTGGGCCAGTCCGGCCTGTTCGACCCCCTGCTGGTTCAAATCGTCTCCATCGGCGAACAAACCGGCAAACTCGACGAGATGCTCCTGCAGGCCGCCGATACCTTCGACGAACAGGCCGATTCCACCCTGCAGCGGTATATGTCTCTCGTGCCGGCTCTGCTGATTCTGATGCTGGCCGCCGTTATCTTTTTCCTGATCGCCGCCACCCTGCTGCCCGTCATTGGAATGGATTTAAGCGTCTTCAGCCGTTAGAGACAAGCAGAGAGTAAAAAGAAAGGAAACAGGTTATATGAAACGAAAACGAAAAGCATTCACCATCATCGAGCTGCTGGCCGTAGCGATGATTATCGCCCTGCTGGCGGTCTTTGTCGTCCCGCGGGCCTTTCGGGGACTGGGCAAAGCCAAACAGGATATCGCCCGCGGCAAAATGGCCATCATCGAACAGGCCATCGCCCAGTTTCAATATGACTGCGGACGTCTGCCCACCGGCAGCGAAGGCCTGGAAGCCCTGCTGCGGGCCCCTCGAGACGTGGAAGACAAATGGGCAGGACCCTATCTGAAACAGTCCGAAATTCTCGACCCGTGGGGGCGCCCCTATCTTTATATCGAACCGGGCACAATCAATGTCGGCAGCTATGACCTTATCTCCCTCGGCGCCGACGGCCTCGAGGGCGGTGAAGGCGAAAATGCAGACATTATCAATGACTAAGCCATGAAATTTTCGCTCAAACAGAATGGTTTTACGCTGATTGAACTGCTGGCCGTGACGACGGTCATTGCCGCCGCAGCCCTGGCCGGCACCGCCCTGATGATGCGCAATCAGTCCAAAACCAAGCTGCTTCAGGCTGCTCAGCAGATTGCCTTAACCGCCAAGGCCGCCCGCATCCAGGCCGTCCAGTCCGGACAGCCCTATCGGCTCATGTTCGACCGCGAAAACAGAAAAATCTTCGTACTGCCCTCTGGGCCGCAGAACCTTCCGTCGGAAACAGCCCCGCTCAAAGCCGTTCAGCTGCCCAGCTCTGTTTCGTTTGAACAAATTCTGATTCTCAGCGATGTGCCGACAGATGCCCTCGAAATTGAATTTCAGCCGAACGGTTCCGCCAAAACCGCCGTCATCCAGTTGTCTGATGGGAAAAAACAGGTCGCCGTCGCAGTTCATCAAGTCACAGGCCGTGTCAAGATCCTGCACGGTGAACAGACAACCCTCCTGCTTGACCGTATTGATTTGGACCAGGAGCAACGAGCCATCCAATGAAACCCCGAAGCAGCCCATTTCGTTGCGGATTTAATCTGCTGGAGACAATTCTGGCCTCCTCGCTGCTGGCCGGCGCTGTGATGACTCTGGGCGCCCTGAGCAGCCGAAGCATTCAGACCGTCCGGCTTGACCAGGAAACCGAACGCGCCTGGGAGCTGGCTGACATGCAGCTCAAACTTATCGACGCCTACGGAGTATCCGCCTTTCAGAAACTCGGGCAATTTTCGGGGCAGTTTGCTCAGAATGAATCCTATTCCTGGCAGGCCGAAATCAAAGAACTTACGATTCCATCTTTGTATTCCGTCGAAATTGTTGTATCGTGGAAGTCCGGCTCCAAAGTTCATTCCATTCGCTGCCAGACCCGCTTCTGTGAGCCGCCTGACATCCAGGAATCCACCCAAACAACCGAATCGCAAACACCCCAGAGCCAAATGTCCTTATGAAAACACGCGGCTTTACATTACTGGAAGTGCTTTTGGCCGCCGTTTTGACGGCCTTTGTTGCCCTGGTTGCCGTGGCGGGCCTTCGCTCCGTCAGTATGACGCGGACCACGATCGACCAGGCCTCCGAAGCCGCCGATGCGCTTCGCTACGCCGCGGAAATCCTCGAACGAGACCTGGCCTCCGTCGTTCGCGACTCCGTCATCTTTGAGGCCATTGCCGCCGACCCGGCCATCGGAATGCCCCCTTCGCTTCGGATGCGGGTCTATCAAACCGACCCCGCCCGTCCGAATGCCCCGGAATCCGACCTGTACGAAGTCGAATATTCTCTGCTCCAGTCTGAAGACAAAACCCTGTTCGTCCGTCGGATTTGCCCTCTGGTAGGCGTCGAAGTTGACCGCGAGGAAACCTCCGGCGGCGTTCTGACCGTCCTGAGTGAATCCATCGTGGATTTTCAGGCCCAGTATTTTGACGGCAGCCAATGGCTGGATTACTGGCTGACCGAAACGGAACTGCCTCAGCTGGTTTTAATCAATCTGCTGGCCGCCGACACCTCCCAGCTGCAAAACAGCAGCCAGCCCTCTTCCGGCAAGCCGCCGAAGGTGCTCCAAAGAACAATTTGGATGTTTTTCCCGGGACAGCCTCGCATCGGACAAAATACCTCGACAACAACCGCAGAAACAGGAACCGCCGTTTCAGGAGAGATACAAACCGGTGCCCAGTAAACCCCGAACAATTTGGAAAAACGGTTCTGCTCTGGTCATCGTTCTGTGGCTGGTGATGCTGATGACCACTGTGGCCGTCGTCACCGCCCGAATGGCAATGCTCGAAAGCCGCATCAGCCAGCTGGCGGTCGAGCGCATCCGCTGCCGCTGGGCCGCCCGCGCCGGCGTCGAAACCGCCCGGGCTCTGCTCCTGTCGGATGAGCGGGGGTCCGACACCAAACTCGACATCTGGGCTCAAAACGAAGCCGACCTCGTCGATGTCCCCCTCTACGGCTGCCGCTTTACGGCAAAAGTCATCGACGAATCCTCGAAACTGAACATCAACACCGTCTCCGAAACCGCCCTGGCCTATCTGCCCGATATGACGCAGGAAATCCTCAGCAGCATCCTTGACTGGCGGGATGAAGACGAGGAAATCCGCGCCGGCGGTGCTGAATCCGGATACTATCTGACCCTCCCCAACGGCTACTATTGTCGCAACGGGGCCCTGCAGACCATTCGAGAACTCCTTCGCGTCAAAGGAGTTACCCAGGATATTTTCTACGGCCCCTCCTCGCCCGAACTGGCCTGGAGCGAAAATGAGGGATGGATCAATTACCTGACCTGCCATTCCGCTCAGCCCAACATTGACAGGCAGGGCAATCCCAAAATCGACATCAATCAGGCCCAGCGGGACGAGTTGACCAGCTCGCTGTCCTTCAGCCGCAATGAAGTCCAATGGATTCTGAACAACCGCCCCTTCCAGAACCTCGTGTCGCTGACGCAAGGCACCTCCTCCTCGACTGCTGCGGCGTCTTCAGCTTCTACGACTGTCAGAACAGGGGGCTCTTCCGGTACCTCGTCGGGTTCTTCTGCGGGCGGTTCCTCCGCCGGCTCTTCTTCGGGACAGACAGGCAGACAGTCCGGTCAGTCAGGCCAATCCGGCTCTTCCCGTCAAAACAGCTCCGCCGGCTCCGGCCAAACACAGGGGGCCTCCGGCCGCACCGGTTCCGCCGCTTCCGAACCCGGCAGAACCGGCTCCTCCGGCTCCCCAAATCAGCAATCCTCCCGACAGTCCGGCACCGGCACATCCGGAACTTCCGCCCGTACCGGCCAAAACCGCACAGCCGCCGGCTCCGCGACGCCCGCCCGCACCTCCGGCCAGCAAACCTCGGCAGCAGCCCCCTCCTGGCAGAGTGTTCTGGCCAATGCCGACCAAATCGGCTTCAGCAGCCAGACCGTTACCGCCGGCAAAGTCAACGTCAACACCGCCGGACTGATTGTGCTGACCGCCCTGCTGGAGGGTCGGCGGGACCTGGCCGAAAATATCATCACGTTCCGCGAAGGCCGGGCCGCCGGTTTTGAAACCCTTCAGGACCTGGCACAGGTCGAGGGGATGACCGAGACTGTCCTCCGGCAGATTATTGACCGGGTCGATGTCCGCTCCAGTGTCTTTTCCATTCAAAGCACCGCCGTTTCCGACGCCACCGGACAAAAATATACCATCGAGGTCATTCTCAATCGGGATGAACAAAACGGACGTATTCTCTATTGGAGAGAACAATAAAAAAATCAGGAGATTCAGGATTGACTGTCGAAAGAGAAAAAAGTGATATGCCGAACACCTCCATCGGGCTCCGATGGTCCGCTGCAGAAAATTGTATTCAGACTGTACGGCTCCGCCGCAGCCCGCAGGGAATTGAGGTTCAGGATTTCCAAACCTTTCCTCTCAACTCTTCCGTCTCCGAGTCGCTCCGCCGGGCGATTGCGACAAATGCCGGCGATGGGCCCCTCTCCCTGGCGGTCGGCATCGATTCGGCCTGCGTCGGATTCTACCGTCTGGAGGTGCCGCCTCTTCCGGCCCCTCAGCTGGTCGCCGTCGTCCGCACTCAGGCGGAAGGATATCTGCCCCTTCCGGTTTCGGCCATGCGGCTGGCCTGGCACATAGACAACGACTCCTCCGAAAACCGCTGTGTTCTGGCGGCCGTCAAAAATGACCTGTATGAACAGGCCGCCAAAGCGCTCCCTTCGGACGTCTCCGTTTCCATCGTGCCCGACCTGGTCGGACTGCTGACTGCCTGGCGGATTTTTTTCCAGCCTGCACCGGGACCGCAGGAAACCGTCCTGCTCAAGCTGACCGCCCATCAGGCATCTGCTGTCCTCACCGAAGAGGGCCGGCTCCTCGGCGCTGCCCGCATCGACATTGACCCGCAGGCCCCTGCAGAGCTGCTCAAAACCGACCTCATCCAGATGCTCGAGTCCCTCTCCCCTCAGGTCCGCTCCAGACCGATTTTCGTGCTCGACACGCAGGCCGAGCCTTTTCCATCGCTCCTCGAAGAACTTCGACAGGAGAACTTTCAGATTCAGACCTGCCGGCCGTCTGCGGACAAAATTAAACGTCTGGCCCGCCTGACCCCAGAAATTACCGCCGACTGTCCGGAAGCACTCGGTCTGGCCCTGTTGGCTCTGGACGGACAAACCATTGATTTTGACTTTACCATCGAACAGACTGAGCCGGCTCCTTCACTTCGACAGCAGCTGTTCTCAGCGCCCGTCCGCCGCACCGCCCTTTCGCTGGTGCTGGCCGTCGTCCTTGTGCTCATCGGCCTCTATTGGAAAGATAAAACCGAACTGCGCATCCTTCAGCAGCAGCTCAGCACGGCGGAAAAAGGCCAGACTGCACAGCAGATGCTCCAAATGATGGAGTTTCGAAAACAGGTCGCCGCCGCCCGACCCGATTTGCTCGAACTGCTGGATTTGCTCCGCCAGACCCAGCCCGAAGGCCTCCTGCTCGACCAGTTCCTCTTTGAACGCGGCAAACCCGTCGAGCTGCGGGGGGTGGCCGCCAGTTATGAACAGGCCTACGAATTTCAGAAAAACCTCCAGAATCGAAATGAGTTTCGGCAAGTCCAGCTTATCGAGCCCACACTCGATGAGAAAACCAGAAAAGTCAATTTCCGGATTCGTTTCCTGTATCGAAACTTCAGCGGATAACCGATGCCTATGCTCGAAAAACTTCATCCAAGAGAAAAACGAATTGTCCTGTTTAGTCTGACGGTGTGCGGCCTGATTCTGCTCTATTTTCTGGCCGTCGAACCGCTCACCCGAACCTGGGGGGCTGTGCGAACTCAGCTTCAGTCGGCTCGTCAAAAGGCCGCTCTGCTCCGACTGGATCCGAAAAGTCCGCAAACCCAGCAGCAGAAGCGGCTGATGGAATTGGTCCCTGTGCTCGAATTGCCCAAACCTTCCGACCAGCAGGGCCCGCTCCTTCAGGAGACCTTCACCAATCAGCTCCGCAAAGTCGGACTGGTCTCCCGGCGAATGCAGCTGATTCGAGGGCGAACCATCCGCAACGACCCGTCCGGATACATCGTGCTCAACCTGACCGCCCAGGGCACCGGCCGATACGACCAAATCCTCAGCCTGCTGGCCGATTTGCCCCAGAATCCGTACTGCGTCGGCGTTCAGAAATGCTCCCTCAAGCCCGACCCCAGAGACCGGCAAAAACTCGAATGGGAAATCACCGTTTTTACATATGCCAGCCGTTAAAGGAGACAGTCCCATGAAACCGACCAAAGAACCCAAACTGATTTCCTCGATGAAAATGGTCCGCCGAGCCGGCTGGGCCTGTGCCGGACTGATTCTCATCGGCACCTGGGTCAAGGCCGCCGGTGAAATCTTTCTGAATCCCTACCGAATGGAAACCGCCGCCGAACGCTTTGAATCGCTTCAAAAAGAAGCCCTCGCCGCGGCCCCTGCCGTTACCCATCGACTCAAGCCGCTGCAGGAGCGAAATCTCTTCGCCCCCAAAATCATCCAGCAGCCCCCGCAGGCCACCCAGATTTTGGGCAATGCCGCCTTCTTCGGCGACCGATGGGTCAAAGTAGGAGAAGAAATCAACGGGGCCAAACTCATCGCCATTGACAGCACCTCCGTCACTCTTCTCTGGGAAGGCAAGGAAATCAAGCAGTATCCGTTCGAATACAGACCCGAAGGACAGGGACAGCCTGGCCGCGGCCCCGGCGGGTCTCGTCAGGCAGGCCCCGCCCCCTCCGGCAGTGCACGAACCTCCGGCCGTCCCTCACCGGAAGGCTTCGGTAATTTCTCCGGACGAGCTCCCTGGATGATGTCTCCCGAAGAACGAGAACAGATGCGTCAGCGGTTTGAACAGATGACTCCGGAGGAACGCGAGGCGCTCCGCAATGAAATGCGCCGCCGTTTTGAAGAAGGCAGCTTCGGCAGAGGCCGACGCGGCGGCGGCCCAGGCCCCGGCGGACAATAACCTGTTCAACATTCACACAACGAAAGATTCCTAAAAAGAAGAAAAATCATAAAAAAACAGGATTACGAATATGAAAAAGACAGGATGGATTGTAATTATTCTGATTTGCGGCCTTTTCTTAATCGGATACTGGATGTCGGCACGCTCCAAACCGACCGCTCCAGAATCTAAAACAGACTCCGCCAAAACAGAATCCGTTCAAACTGAATCGCCAAGCTCTCAGGCAAACGTTCAGCGAAGTCAGGCGTCCGCTCCGACGGCTTCAGAACAAGCCCCCTCTCCGCAGAACGGCGAGCCGGACCAGCCGCAGGCGGAGGAGTCCCGCCGTGCACGTACTTTCGGCAGACGGACCGAGGGCTTCGGTGGTTTCCCCGGTTTCGGTGAACGGGGGCCCAGACCCGGTGAGATGGGCCGCTCCGACCCGAACCAGTTCGGCGAAGAGCTGGAATCCATTCAGCTGAATGATATGGAGATGAAAAACATCCTCCGTATTTTGGCCGACTGGACCAACAAACCGGTCATCCCTGTCAACGATGAAATCATGCAGACCCGCATCACGGTGTATTCTCCCAAACGGGTCACCCGGCAGGAGGCCTTGGCCCTGCTCGTATCCGCCCTGCACGCCCGCGGCGTGCTTGTGGACCAGACCGGCAATACCATTTTCCTCAAACCGCTGGCCGCCGCCCGCATCGGGGCGGTGCCGACTCTGGGCGTCAATGAACCGCTGGCCCGCATCTCCGACCCGGCCCAGGTCGTCGAAAAATGGTATCAATTATCAAATTACAAGGCCTCCCAGATGGCACAGGTCGTCAGCTCGCTGACCGCCGACTACGGCCATGTCACCGCCGATGACTCCACCGGACGCATCTCCGTCATTGACACCGTCGAAAATCTGCGGCGAATCGAACAGGTTATCCAGCAGCTTGATGTCCCCGAATCCGCACAGGCCGTCGAACGCATCTTTGAACTCAAAACCGCCGATCCCATTGAGGTCGTCCAGGTGCTTAATCTCATCCTCGGCCAAACGGCCCAACCCCAGCGGACAGGAGCGGCTCAAACGGGATTCCGCGGCGGCCCCGGAGGCGGGCGCGGACGCGACAGCACTCAAACCGCCGCTCCCGCCGTCGTCATCGGAACCGGAGAAATACCGATTCGGCTGATCGCCATGCCCAAACAGCACTGGATTCTGGCGCGGGCCTCCCGAGCCGATATGCAGACCATCGAATCCTGGATTCAGAAACTCGACATCGGCGAAATGTCGGAGCCCAAGCAGCAGGTCTTCCAGATTCGCTACGCCGACGTCCGCGAAGTCGCCACCATGGTCACCCAGGCCCTGCGCGACATGCCCGGCACCGACCTGACCGCCAACCTCGTCGTCCAGCCCCTGCAGGGCACCAATCAGATTGTCGTCTTCGGCAGCGATGAAAACCGAAAAATCGTCGAAAGACTCATCGCCCAGATTGACCTGCCTAAACAAGACATCTATATCGAACGCACCTTCAAACTCAAACACGCCGACCCCGACCAGATTAAGCAGAATATCGAGGGGCTTTATGAAACGGACGCCGGAACCCTCAGTTCCTACAGCTGGACGACCAGCCGAAGCACCTCACGCACACGAATCATCAATCCGGAGGAAACCGTCAAAGTCATCTCTTATCCGACGCTGCGTCAGGTCACTGTCATTGCCTCCGAAAAAAACATGCAGCGCATTGCCCGACAGATTGAAGAAGAATGGGATATCCCCCTCGACTTGCGCAAAGACCAGTACCGCATTCTCACGCTTCAAAACTCCGACGCTGTGAAAATGGCCGACCTGCTCACCCGCCTGTTCAGCGAGGAATCGCAGTCCGCCGGCTCCCAGTCGCTTCTTCGGATTCTGTTCGGAGAACAGGGACAGTCCAAGAGCAAAATCGTCGGCTCCCTTTACGGAATGCTCACCTTCGAAGCCGTTCCCGACACCAAAAAAATCCTGGTCATCAGCAAAATCCCTGAAGCCTACGATGTCATCGAACAGCTTGTGCAGGATTTGGACGGACAGGAAGGCGCCGAAGTTCCCCGCGTCGTTACACTCAAATACGCCGACGCCGAGCAGCTCAGCGAGCAGCTGAACGCCATTCTCAACGAATCCGGCACCACCGCCACGATTCAGCGTAGCGTGCAGGGGCTCAGCGCCTACAGTACTGAATCCGCCTCTTCAACGGTTACAGAGGCCCAGATGCAGGAATCCGCCGGCACCATCCGGCCCTGGTGGACAACGCAGCGGCAGACGCAGGACCAGATGCCGCCCAGCAATCTGATTGGACGGGTCCGGTTTATCCCGGTGGCCCGCAGCAAGGCCCTGCTGGTTCTGGCCCCGCCGAAGTTTATGGATGACATCCTGAATATGATTGAGCAGCTCGATCAGCCCGGCATGCAGGTGATGATCAAAGTCGTCATTATGGAAATTGACCACAGCGATGTCACCTCCCTGGGCGTGCGGCTGTCGTCTGACCCCAGTGCCTTCGGCACCATCGGCGTCAATGCGATAGATATTCTCAACAACCTGACCGCCACCTATACACGAAAATCCTTCGCCATTTCCGCCGAAAGCAATGCCGACCTGCTCATTGATTTCCTGGTCAAAAACGCCAACGCCAAGATTCTCAACCAGCCCACCCTCTGGACCAAAGACAACGAAGAGGCCCGGTTTGTCAAAGCCCAGAAGGTGGCTTTCATCACCGGCGATTCCTTTGACCGAACCAACACCAACTCCGTGCAGCGCACCTTCGACTTCGAAGATGTCGGCGTCACGCTGCGCATCCGGCCCAACATCACACCGGAAAAGGCCGTTGACATGGCCATTCACCTGAATATCTCCCAGCTTCAGGAGGAAATCGTCAACACCCAGCCGATCCGAAAGAACCTGGACACAATGACCCACATGATTGTCAATGACGGCCAGTCCGTCATCCTCGGCGGTCTGCTCTTCCAGAACGATGTCGATATCGTCCAGAAGGTTCCGCTCCTCGGAGATCTCCCGCTGGTCGGCGGCCTGTTCCGGCACAAAAACAAGATCCTTCAGAATAATGAACTGCTTGTTTTTGTCACCCCCTACGTCATAGACGACCGCGGGCTGGCTCAAATGCCTACAGATACAGAAAAAGAACGAAACCAGCAGGTTTACCAGCCGCATTCAAGAGTAAAAACCCAAATCGAGCAAATGCAGGAAAACGTCCGACGCCGATTTTTCCAGGAGGATGACCTCGAAAACGGAAAACCCAATTGAGGACATAGCAAATCAAAAAGTAGGTTGCCCGAGACGCCTCGGCCTGATAGAATAGCTGCTGAAAAAAGCGGAAACACAGGCAGGTTGAGGAGTGTAGAGACGGTATGACCGATCTGAGCGAGTTTCAGGCGGATTGGGGGCAGATTGACGGAACCCTTCCCTTCAATCCCTACAAAATTCTATTTCTGGTGGCCTGGTTTTTCTTGTGTCTGTATTCCGTCCGCCGCTCCGATGAAAGTCCCCTGATTCTCAATCAATACCGGGCTTTGGCCAATACGGCCGCCCTTTTTGTCGGGCCGGGGGTTCTCTTTGTCCTTTTTGTGGTCGATGTTGTCCAGAAAATTCAGGCCGGAAAACTCACCTGGGCCGAGCTGCCTCGGTACACCCTCGCCGCCGTCTTTCGAACCAACCCTGTCAGCAAAGCCCGCCCCATCACCTCCACCGGCCCGTCCATCGAACTGATGGACACGGCCGGACGCCACTTTGCCGATGTTTACGCACAGCAGTCCTCCGGCAGACGCACCAACCGCGAGATTCTGGACCTGACCGAGCGGCTTATCCTCGAAGGCCTCCAGGGACGGGCTACGGACATCCTCATTGACCCCAAATCGGATGCCGTCTATACCGTCCGCTATCGAATCGACGGCATGCTCCGTGTGCACGAAGAAATCGACGCCAAGGTCTGCAACGCCGTCATCAACAGCATCAAGGCCATCTCCGGCATGGATATTGCTGAAAAACGCCGCCCCCAGGACGGGGCCTTTATGGCCCGCACACCCGACGGCGAAATCTACTTCCGCGTGGCCTCCTCCGGCGTCCTCGGCGGGGAAAAACTGGCCATCCGCGTCCTCGACCAGACCCGCAGTCTGATGTCCCTGGAGGAAATCGGAATGGATGAACGAACCCAGAAGGCCATTCGGAATATCATCCGGCAGCCCTCCGGGATGGTTCTGGTCTGCGGTCCGACCGGCAGCGGAAAAACGACAACCCTCTACGCCATGCTCTCGAATATGAATTTTCAGGAGCGCAACATCGTCACCATCGAGGACCCCATCGAACACGTCCTGCCCCACGCCAGCCAGATTGAAGTCAATGTCAAGGCCGGCGT
Source organism: Anaerohalosphaeraceae bacterium (assembly GCA_037479115.1). Taxonomy (NCBI): domain Bacteria; kingdom Pseudomonadati; phylum Planctomycetota; class Phycisphaerae; order Sedimentisphaerales; family Anaerohalosphaeraceae; species Anaerohalosphaeraceae bacterium. Next base: position 16,592 of record JBBFLK010000023.1, read on the forward strand.
TACGTTTGCCAATTCCCTGCGAAGCATCCTTCGGCAGGACCCGGATGTCATCTGCATCGGCGAAATCCGCGACGCCGAAACCGCCGCCATGGCCGTCCAGGCCGCCCAGACCGGCCATCTCGTTCTGGCCACGCTTCACGCCTCCAGCAACATGGCCGCCCTCGTGCGGATGATGGATTTGGGCGTGCGTCCGCTCCTGCTGGCCTCAGCGCTGAGCGTCATCATCTCCCAGCGCCTCGTCCGACGGCTCTGTGATGCCTGCAAAGGCCCCGCTGAACTGACCCAAAGCCAGCTTGACTTCTGTCTCCAGAACAACCTTGACCAGACCAAAATTCTTCAGGCCCGCGGCTGCGCTCGATGCGGCGGAACCGGCTATTACGGGCGTATCGCCATTATGGACGTAACCTACATGGACGACAAACTCCGCCATACCCTCGTCAGCGGCACTCTTTCCCCGGCCGACATGAAACAGAAAGGCGACCGGGACTTCTTTGCCACACTCCGCCGCGACGGCATGGCCAAAGTTTTAGCCGGGATAACAACGCTGGAAGAAATCAAGAGGGTTACATCCCACTTAGGAGGCTGATATGGTTTGGGCAGTTGCCGGAATTTTCGCAATTTTGTTTGCCTGGCTGGGCGTCAAAAAAGGCGTTTACACCATGGCCGCCGCCGCCTTCAACTTTCTTCTTTCGGTTTATATCGCCGTTCTTTCAGCCCCGACCCTGCTGAAAAACAACCCTCCCCTTCAGGAGTCCCCCTATTATGCCGCCTTCGCCGTGCTTTTCATGACCGCCGCCTGCTTCACCCTGCTGCAGGGAATCTGCTTTTATCTCTTCCTCCGCGATGCAGACTGTGTTTTTCCGGAGCCCTTCGAAAAAGGCGCCGGCGCGCTGCTGGGACTTCTGATCGGATACATCCTGACGGCGCAGATTTTCCTGGCCGTCTGCATGATGCCGTTTTCCAGACACGAACTCTTTGAACGGTTTGTTTCTCTGGAAAGAACAAAGACCTTCTCCGCCGCCGCCCTGACCAGAGTCTGCCGCGTGATGGCCGGCTGGTCCCTTCAATATCTGGCCGACAAACCCGAAAAAACCATCGGATACCTCCTCTCGCTCGGAGACCCCAAACCGCTTCAGACTCCTTCGCCTGCACAGCCTCCCTCTTCCGGACCTCAAGAACCCTCGACTCCCGCTTCATTCCCACGTCTAAGCGACGAAAGCACTCTCTAACAACACTCGGGAATCCTACCGGCTCTGGGCGGTCCGTTCTGCGGACTCTACGGTATTGTATAAAAGCATCGTAATTGTCATCGGTCCCACTCCGCCCGGCACCGGCGTAATCATCGACGCCTTCTGTCGCACCGCTTCAAAGTCCACATCGCCGACCAGCCGATAACCGGTTTTGGCCGACGCATCCTCGACCCGATTGACGCCTACGTCAATTACCACCGCTCCTTCCTTAACCATATCGGCCGTAATTGTCCTCGGACGGCCTGCCGCCGCTATCACAATATCCGCCCGACGAACATGCTCAGCCAGATTTCGCGTTTTGGTATGACAAACCGTCACCGTTGCATTTCCCATTCGCCCCTTCTGAATCAGCAGATTGGCCAGCGGCTTGCCCACAATATTGCTCCGTCCTACAATCACCACCTCGGCCCCTTCCAGCACAACCCCGCTTCGCACGAGCATCTGCACAACCCCGTGCGGCGTACACGGCAGGAAACACCGCTGTCCAATCACCATCCGCCCCACATTAACCGGATGAAATCCGTCCACATCCTTTTCCGGACAAATTGCGTTCAAAATCCGCTCCTCATTTATGTGCTTCGGCAAAGGCAGTTGCACCAGAATCCCGTGTATCTTTGGGTCCTGGTTGAATCGTTCAATCAGCCCTAACAGTTCCGACTCCGTCGTAGCGGCAGGCAGCCGATTGTCGCTCGAATAAATCCCGACTTCTTCGCACGCCTTTTCTTTGGCCGTCACATACGATTTGGACGCCGGGTCATCCCCCACCAGAATGACTGCCAGTCCCGGACGAATCCCCCGCTGAGCAAGTCCAGCAATCCGCCCCTTCAGTTCTTCCCGCATTTGAGCCGCTATCTGCCTGCCGTCAAGTATCTTTGCCGCCACGTCTGAGGTCCTCTCCAAACTTCATGAATCTTTTTCCACCAAAGTAAAAAAACTATTCACCTTGTCAACAATCAAAAAGATCTGTTCCTCAAAAAGTCCCATAAAAGAAAATCATACCCAATAAAAACAAGCCGAAAATCAAAAAAAACAGTCACTTAAACAAAAAAACCTCTCCTAATTTCTTTCATAAAACAAATTTATGAACATATAGGAATTTTATATATAACAAAATAGGAATAATTTCCTTTAATCCTATACCGGTCTTTTTCGATTCCTTCCTGCAAGTTTTTGCCTTACGTCCTGGTGAGGTCTCCTCGTAACAAAAAAGGAAGTTCAGGATTAAGGAGCTTCATAATGACACAAACGGTTGTGCTCAGTCCCTTGACACGCATTGAGGGTCATTTGGCCATCCACCTCGAAACCGAAGAAGACTCATCCTCCGGCCAAACCATTATCAAAAAAGCCCAATGCGAGGGCGAAATGTTCCGCGGACTGGAGACCATCCTCCACGGCCGCGACCCGCTGGACGCCCAGCAAATCACCCAGCGTATCTGCGGTGTGTGCCCCATTGCGCACGGCATCGCTTCCGTTATGGCTCAGGAAATGGCCTTCGGCATTGTCCCGACTCGAAACGGACGAATCGCCCAAAACCTGATTTTGGCCGCCGAATATCTGCACTCCCATATCCTGCATTTTTATCATTTGGCCGCTCTGGACTTCGTGGACATCACCGCCATCCTGAAATACAATGGAACCGATCCGACCCTGGTTAATCTGCGAAATTGGGCCAAAAACGCTCTCGACAAAAATCTGGCCTTTCCGGGCGCCCCCTTCCTGCCCCGCCCTGAAACGGACCAATACATCAAAACCGACGAAGCCAACTGGCGGCTGATTGACAGCTATGTCAAAGCCCTGAAAATCCGCACGCTCGCACACGAAATGGCCGCTGTTTTCGGCGCCAAGCTGCCTCATTCTACCTCACTGGTCCCCACCGGCGTCACCGGCGAAGTCACCATCGAACGCGTTCTGGCCTGCAAGTCTCGGCTGGACCAAATCAAAACCTTCATTCATACGGTCTATCTGCCGGACCTTTTTACGGCCGCCGCCGCATTCCCGCAATACTGGGATATTGGGAAAAGTCACGGGAATTTCCTCAGTTACGGCGTCTTCCGGATGGAAGAGAAAACCGGAGAAGCCCTGAACAATTTCCTGCCTTCCGGAGCTGTTATCGGCGGAATTTACCAGCCGCTCGACACGTCAAAAATTCGCGAGTTTGTCGAGCATTCCCGCTACTCCTCCGGCTCGGGTCTTCACCCCTGGCAGGGTACAACGCAGCCGGAGCCTCAAAAGGGCTACAGCTGGATTAAAGCCCCGCGATATGACGGCCAGGTCATGGAAGTCGGGCCGGCCGCTCGACTAATGGTTCTGTGCCTGGGGCCGGGAAATCCCGAAATGAAACAAGATGTTCAAAATGCTCTGAATGCCGCAGGGGTACCCCTCGAAAAAATTAACTCCGTTCTCGGACGCCACCTCGCCCGCGGACTGGAGGCCAAATGGATTGCCGACCAGTGTGAACGCTGGCTGGACGAGCTGGAAATCGGCAAACCGGCCGCAGCGGAATTTGCTCTTCCGGAACAGGGCCGGGGCGTTGGTCTGACAGAGGCCCCCCGCGGAGCACTCGGACACTGGCTGACAATCCGAAACTACAAAATCGAACGCTATCAGTGCATCGTCCCGACGACCTGGAACTGCTCGCCGCGAGACAATCAGGGACGCCCCGGCGCCGTCGAAAAAGCCCTCGAAGGAACCGTCCTGCAGAACCCGGCTGAGCCGATTGAAGCAGGCCGTATCGTCCGTTCCTTCGACCCCTGTATTGCCTGCGCCGTTCATTAAAGCAAAAGGTGTTCGGACTGATAAGGAACAAAACCATGAAAACGGAAATTCCCTTTACCCGACGCGATTTTCTCAAACTCGGAAGTTTTCTGGCCGCTTCCGTCTCCATTCCGGGCAAGTGGGCGGAGATTTTCGCCGCCGGTCTGGAAAAAATGACCTCCCATACACCCGTTGTCTGGATTCAGACGCAATCCTGCACCGGAGATTCCGTCTCACTGCTGAACAGCACAGACCCGGAACCGGCCGACCTGCTGACCCGATACATCACCCTGGTTGTTCATCAGACCCTCGGAGCCGCTCAGGGACAGACCTTTATGAAAGCGCTGGATGATGCCGCCTTTCTGAACGGATACCTCCTGGTCATCGAAGGGTCGATTCCGCTCGGAATGCCGCAGGCCTGTCTGATTGGCGGCAGACCCGCAGAGGAGATTCTTGTGAAATTAATCCCAAAAGCCAAGGCCGTTGTCGCCGTCGGCACGTGTTCGGCCTTCGGCGGCATTCCTGCCGCAGAAGGCAATCCGACCGGCTCCGGCAGTGTTCAGGATTTGATGAACAAGCATCATCTCAGCTGGAAAAGAAAACTCGTCAACTGCCCCAGCTGCCCCCCCCATCCCAAACCCATCATCGGCACACTGGCCTATCTGGCCGCCAAAGGATATCCCGAGGTGGACGAAGTGCTGCTGACTCCCAGATTCTTCTACGGCACGTCCACACATGACCAGTGCCCGCGCTATCATGACTACGAGCGAAAAATCTTCTCCAGACATTTTGGAGACCCGCACGGCTGCCTGTTCAAGCTCGGCTGTCTGGGGCCTCTGACCCGTACAGAATGTCCGCATCGGCAGTGGAACGGCGGCGTCAACTGGTGCATCCGGGCCTCCGCCCCCTGTATCGGATGCAGCTCACCGCATTTTGCCAAAAAGAAAAATTTCCCCTTCTACCGCCTCGGCGAAAAACACCATTCCGTAGAGTACACCGAAAAGGACCGAAAAGGAGTCTAAACCATGAAGATGTTTCGACTGACTCTCTTTGGAAAAATGCTTTTGATTACGCTGCTGCCGTTTGTGCTGCTGGCCCTGATTCTTCAGAGCATCAATTACGCCCTTACACGAAAAAATCTCTCGGCACTGGTCAGCCAGTTTGAACAGTCTCTGAACCAAATCAGCGAACAGTCTATCGGTGAAATGACCGCCCTGAGCGAAGCCGCCGCCAAAGACCTCCTTCAGGAAATCTTCATCGCCGTAGGCAGCTCCCTTCAGCCCGGCGAAGGGGCCAAATTCCTCGACCTGGCCAAAAAGCAAAGCCAGCTCGAACAGGTCAATGAATTCTCCTTCTACGGCCCCGACGGTCGGCTGGAACTGTCTTCCAATCCAAATACCGATAAACAAATCATCCCCGCCGACGTGCTTCGGCAGGCCCTCCAAAAGCGGGAGGTCGTCATTCAGGGGCTCGAACAAAATGCTCAAACCCTTCGATTCTACATGCCGTTGTTTCTCGACGCCGATATGGCCCGGATGAATCCCACAATGGAAATCGGACAGTTTTACGGAATGCTGTTTGTGGAAATGAAAAAAGACCGAATCCTCCGCAGCATTGCCTCCCAGAAAGAAACCATCGAGAAGGCCGTCACTGAATCTGAACAAAGCAATCAGCGGATTCTCGCCAGGAGCCTTTGGTTCAGTATCATTATTGTCGGCCTGTTTTTGCTGCTGGTTTCGGCAGTCCTTGTACCGCTTGCGGCCGGAACCATCATTCGGCCTCTTCGAAAAGCCGTGGAAGCCAACCGCACCATTTCGGAGTATCTTTCCTCCGCCGCCGTACAGTTTACTTCCGCCTCGAAAAGTATTGCCAAAGGCGCTTCGGAACAGGCCGCCGCTCTGACCCAGACGAGCTCCAGTCTCGAACAAATCACGGCCATGACCAAGACCAATGCCCAGCACGCTCAGGAAGCCAACCGTCTGGCCGAAGAAGCCCGGCAGAATACCGAAAAAGGACGCCGTGCCATCGAAACCATGAACAATGCCATTGAAAACATCCAGAAAAGTTCGGAGGGAACCGCAAAAATCATCAAGGTTATCGATGAAATTGCCTTCCAGACCAACCTTTTGGCCCTGAATGCCGCCGTAGAGGCCGCCCGGGCCGGTGAGGCCGGAAAGGGATTTGCCGTTGTCGCCGAAGAAGTCCGCAACCTGGCCATGCGGAGCGCCGAAGCCGCGAAAAATACCGCTGCTCTCATTGAAGAAGCCGTCAACCAGGCAAAAAACGGTGTCGGGATTGTCGGTCAGGTCCGGCAGACTCTCTCTGAAATCGAAACCAGCGTCGTCAAAACCGCCCAAATCATTCACGAAATTGCTCAGGCCAGCGACGAGCAGGCCAAGGGCGTCGAGCAGATTTTTACCGCCATCAATCAGATGGACCAAATCACTCAGCAAAATGCCGCAAGCGCTGAACAGTCCGCCAGTTCTTCGATGGAACTGGAACACCAGGCCGGGCGTCTTCAGCAGACCGTCTTTGACCTGCTGGCCCTGCTCGACCGCTCCGTCGAAGGACACATCCCTGTCGGGACCTCTGAAAGGACATCCGCAGTTCCTGCCGCCCATCCCAAACCGGTCAGGACAACCGTCTAATTGAATCTCCCCTTGGCAGGCGGCTGTTTGTTCGCCCTGTGCGGCCGCCTGCTCCTTTTTTATTACTCTGCCAAAAATCCCTTTCTTGCTTCAGAACCTCTCGGTATAATGGGCAAAAAGGGAAAGGAGATATAAAATGAGGACATTTATTCTTTTCTTTATCAGCATTTTCACCGCCGGTCAGCCGGAATCTGCAATCTCCCCTGTTCGACCCTCCGCTGTGCCCCAAAAAATTGCCGGCGGTTTTCAATTCACCGAAGGCATCACCGCCGACCCAAACGGCACGCTCTATTTTTCCGACATCCCAGCCGGTCTGATTTACCGAATCTCTCCCGATGGGACCCTCTCCAAATATATCGAAACCAACCGTTCCAACGGCCTTCAGGTTGCTCCGGACGGTTCGCTGATTGTCTGCGAATCCGCCGGCCCCCGGCGTCTCCTGCGAATTGACCGCCAAAAAAATATCCTCACCCTGGCCGACGGCTATAACGGCAAAAAATTCAACAGCCCCAACGACTGCTGGCTCGACCCCAAAGGCGGCGTTTACATGACCGACCCCCGATACGGCAGCCGTGACGATATGCAGCAGGACGGCGAGCACGTCTATTACATCACCCCGGACCGACGGGTTATCCGTGTGATTGACGACATGATACGTCCAAACGGACTCATCGGAACCCCCGACGGAACTCTTCTCTACGTGGCCGACCATGCCGCCGGCAAAACCTGGCTCTATGACATCCAAAAAGACGGCACTCTCGCCAACAAGCGGCTTTTTTGCTCCGACGGCTCCGATGGGATGACCCTCGACAGCCGCGGAAACGTCTATCTGACCTGGCGTCGGCAGGTCAAAATCTATGCCCCCGATGGGCAGCTTCTCGATACGATTGACCTGCCCGAGAGTCCCACCAATGTCTGCATCGGCGGCCCTGAGCGGCAAACCCTTTACATCAACACCCCATCCTCTGTGTACGCGATCGACTTAATCACAAAGGCCGTCGGAACCAACTGAACCTCTGGAACCGACCGAATCTGTCTAAAGGTGTGTCAGGCAAAATCCCTGTCACTCCCGCGCATCCCCCTACATTCCCGCGCATCCCCCCGTCGTTCCGATGCATCCTCCGTCATTCCCGCGCATCCCCCCGTCGTTCCGACGCATCCTCCGTCATTCCCGCGAAGGCGGGAATCCAGCCTTCCCGCGACCTGTCCTTCGAAGCTTCAGCGAAGAAGGAAGGCGAAAATCCAGACCTTTTTTGGTTCGACGAAGCGCCTGCCCCCTTTTCCCCGGGCTTACGCCCGGGGCTATTTCCCTCGCCAAGCCCCTGTCGTTCCGACGCATCCTCCGTCATTCCCGCGAAGGCGGGAATCCAGCCTTCCCGCGACCTGTCCTTCGAAGCTTCAGCGAAGAAGGAAGGCGAAAATCCAGACCTTTTTTGGTTCGACGAAGCGCCTGCCCCCTTTTCCCCGGGCTTACGCCCGGGGCTATTTCCCTCGCCAAGCCCCTGTCGTTCCGACGCATCCTCCGTCATTCCCGCGAAGGCGGAAATCCAGGCCTTTCTATTTTGTTCGATGCTCTAAGGCTTCTTCTGATACACCCGCACATAATCAATCTCAAAGCGGGCCGGAAAGTCTGTCCCTGAAGGGTCGCCGCCCTGTGTGCCGCCGATGGCTAAATTCAGCAAAATATAGTGCGGCTCATGAAACGGATTTGCCCCCTGCCCGTCCTGATTGATGGTTTTAGACAGGTCAATCTCGTTGAGCAGGATATCATCCACATACAGCCGGATAAACTGTTCATCCCAGTCCATCCGCCAGATGTGAAACTTTTCCGACCAGTCCGGGTCGCCGAACTCTTCCAGGGGCTTTTTCAGGTCATCCCACGCCGGCCGTCCGCCTCCGCCGTCCCAGCAGGCATTCGCCAGCAGCATCCCCCGATAATATTCCATAATGTCGATTTCACCGCAGCCCGGCCAGCCGCGGGCAAATCCGAGCGTCCAAAACGCCGGCCACAGCCCCGCACGGGTATCAATCCGCCCCCGCATCACAAACCGCCCGAATTTCCACGAATGCTTCCCCGCGGTCTTAACACAAGCAGAGGTATATTCCGCATACTCCCGATTCCGCCGCCAGGACCGGCTGTCCGAGCTGTAATTCGGATTCCTGACCCGCTCCCGCCTGCCCTCAATAATCAGCATTCCCCCTTCACAGAAGGCGTTTTCCGGCTGATACCACTGGAGCTCCTCATTCCGAACAAACCCAATCTCATACGTCCAGTTATTCGGGTCCGGCCTGCCGTCTTTTTCGAACTCATCCGCCCAAACCAGCACATATCCGTCCGACGTTTCGGCTTCGGCCGCAGCCGATGCCGCCAACAACCATCCTGCTGTAAACACCAGCAATTGTTTCATTGCAACCTCCCATCTTTTTACTGAAAACGACTTTGTAAAAACCAGTTTAGCAACTACAATGGATCCCGGCAAAACCTTTTCGGAGTCCAAAAATGAAACAGCCAGCAATTTCTGCCGCCTCTCTTCAAATCTTGCTTTTACCCCCTCTCTTTCTGCTGCTCATCTGGCCCAGCCTTTCCTGTGCCGACGTGCCGGACCGAGAGCCCGTTATGCTCGAACTGGAGGGAGATTTGAATGTCCACGACCCGGTTCTAATCAAGGAAAAAGACACATACTACCTGTTTTGCACCGGAGGAAACCGCCGAACCGGCTATGTCCCTATCCGCTGCTCCAAAGACCTTCGGCACTGGCAGCTGCGCGGTTATGTCTTCGAAACCCTTCCCGAATGGGCCCCCATCGAAATCCCCGGAACCCGCGGCGTTTGGGCACCCGATATTTCCCATTTTAACGGCAGATACCATCTCTATTACTCCATTTCCACCTTCGGCAAGAACAACTCCGCTATCGGCCTGGCCACGAACAAGACCCTCGACCCAAACAGCCCGGATTACCGATGGGAGGACCACGGAATGGTTATCCGCTCTACAGAAGGCAAAGACGACTGGAACGCCATCGACGCCAACATCGTCATCGAAGATGAAAAAAATATCTGGATTTGCTGGGGCAGTTTCTGGAGCGGCATTCAGATGCGCAAAATCGACCCCGCCACCGGCAAACTGTCCGCAGAACATACCGCTCACTACACACTCGCAAGCCGACCCAGAAAAGCAGGACACACGACCCCGCCCGTCGAAGGGGCTGTCGAAGCTCCCTTCATTGTTCGCCGAAACGGCTTCTGGTACCTGTTTGTCTCCTTTGACCTCTGCTGCCGCGGGACCGAAAGCACCTACAACATCGTTGTCGGCCGTGCTGAAAAAGTCACCGGCCCTTATTGCGACCGCGAAGGTGTCCCGATGCTCGAGGGCGGCGGCACCCAGGTCATCAAGGCAACCACAGAGAACTGGAAAGGCCCCGGCCACTGCGCCGTGTTCCGGGAAGGCGACCAGGACTACCTGGTCTTCCACGCTTATCATGGACAGACCGGAAGACCTTATTTGAAAATCTCCACGATGGAATGGAAAGACGGCTGGCCTGTGGTCGCCCCCCTGCCGTAAATGGATTCTTCAGCGCAAAAGGAAAGGCCCGCCGGATATCTCCGACGGGCCTCATAAACCTGGCAATCACCTACTTTCGCCCCGAAGGACTATCATCGGCCGGACGGGCTTAGCTTCTGAGTTCGGAATGGGATCAGGCGTTTCCCCGTCCGCATGGTCACCAGGAGTTCGTGAATCGGCACATCCCGTTCGGGACCTGCCGAAATTCTCGTACCTTGTAAAAAAGCAGATTGGTTCAATCCAGCGCCGTTTCCAACCTTCAGCGAAACGTCCACACAACCGACCGATTGATATGGTCAAGTGATCGACCGTTAGTACCGGTTAGCTGAGCGGATTTCTCCGCTTACACACCCGGCCTATCAACCTGGTAGTCTTCCAGGGGTCTCTCGGACCCGAAGGTCCATGGAATCCTTATCTTGGGGTTGGCTTCCCGCTTAGATGCTTTCAGCGGTTATCCGTTCCCGACTTAGCTACCCGGCGGTGCAGCTAGCGCTACAGCCGGTACACCAGAGGTCAGTGCTTCCAAGTCCTCTCGTACTAAAGAAACATCCCCTCAAGATTCCTGCGCCCACGGCAGATAGGGACCGACCTGGCTCACGCCGGTCTGAACCCAGCTCGCGTACCACTTTAATCGGCGAACAGCCGAACCCTTGGGACCGACTTCAGCCCCAGGATGTGATGGGCCGACATCGAGGTGCCAAACCGCCTCGCCGCTATGAACGCTCGGAGGCGATCAGCCTGTTATCCCCGGAGTACCTTTTATCTGATGAGCGATGGCCTTTCCACACAGAACCACCGGATCACTAAGTCCTGCTTTCGCATCTGCTCGACCTATCAGTCTCACAGTTAAGCACCCTTCTACCTTTGCGCTCAACGCGTGATTGCCAACCACGCTGAGGGTACCTTTGAACTCCTCCGTTACCTTTTAGGAGGAGACCGCCCCAGTCAAACTGCCCACCTAGCACTGTTCCATGCCCGGATTCACGGGTCACGGTTAGGCGACTAACATAGCAAGGGTGGTATTTCAACGTCGGCTCTGCGATGCCCGGAAGCACCGCTTCACAGCCTCCCACCTATCCTACGCATGATATGCCAGGCGTCAATACCAGGCTACAGTAAAGGTTCACGGGGTCTTTCCGTCTTGCCGCGGGTCTGTAGTATCTTCACTACAAGTACAATTTCACCGAGTCTGTCCTTGAGACACTGCTCCAGTCGTTACGCCGTTCATGCACGTCGGAACTTACCCGACAAGGAACTTCGCTACCTTAGGACCGTCATAGTTACGGCCGCCGTTTACCGGGGCTTCAGTTAGGAGCTTCACCCCCCGAAGGGAGCTAACCCATCCCCTTAACCTTCCGGCACCGAGCAGGCGTCATTCTCTATACATCCACTTTAACGTGTTCGCAGAGAACTGTGTTTTTGGTAAACAGTCGCCAGAGCCGATTCACTGCGCCCTCGGCATGCTGCTATCGAAATAACAGCACCCGGAGGGACCCCTTTTCGCGAACTTACGGGGTCAAATTGCCTAGTTCCTTAAGGACAGTTTTCTCGAGCGCCTGAGGATACTCTCCTCACCTACCTGTGTCAGTTTTAGTACGGTCATGCTGTCTTCATCCTTAGGAAGCTCTTTCTCGGCACCTTTTCGGGTCACTTCGGCATCGAAAACGGCCTCGTCCTTGCGGAACCCGCACTACTGCCCGCGGGATGACCGGAGAAAGATGCGTCACTTCCGTCGTCCGACAACATGGTGCAGGAATATTAACCTGCTGCCCATCGTCTACGCCTTTCGGCCTGGACTAAGGGGCCGACTAACCCTGGGCGGATTTACCTTCCCCAGGAAACCTTAGGTTTTCGGCGAGCAGGATTCTCACCTGCTTTATCGTTACTCATGCCGGCATAATCACTAGCAGCCGCTCCACGGCTCGTTTCCGTACCGCTTCGACGCTGACTGCTACGCTCTCCTACCACCCGCTTGCGCGGATCCGCAGCTTCGGTTTTCGGCTTATTCCCGTTTATTATCGGCACCCAACTGCTCGATCAGTAAGCTATTACGCACTTTTTAAATGGTGGCTGCTTCTAAGCCAACATCCTGATTGTCACAGCAATCGGACTTCCTTAGTAACTTAGCACGAAATTCGGGACCTTAGCTGGCGGTCTGGGTTCTTGCCCTCTCGACCATGAAGGTTATCCCCCACAGACTGACTCCCGGGCTGTACCTGCTGGTATTCGGAGTTTGGTAGAGGTAAGTAGGCGGGTAGCCCCTTATCCTCAATCAGTAGCTCTACCCCCAGCAGGGACCACTCGAGGCTAGCCCTAAAGCTATTTCGGAGAGAACGAGCTATCTCCACGTTTGATTAGACTTTTACTCCTCTCCACAGCTCATCCCATAACTTTTCAACGTTAACGGGTTCGGTCGTCCAGGGATTTTTACATCCCCTTCCACCTGGCCATGGATTGATCACGTGGTTTCGCGTCTACTGCCTGCGACTGAACGCCCTATTCAGACTCGCTTTCGCTGCGGCTACGCACCTGAAGTGCTTAACCTGGCCGCAAACAGTAACTCGCCGGCTCATTATGCGAAAGGCACGCAGTCACCCGTTTCCCGCACCTACTTTGAACCCCTCGGATTTTCGGTCCGCCGTCTATTCGACACGACGACTGCCAAATCCCTCCGGATGCAAAGTAGGTACGGGACATAGGGCTCCTACTGCTTGTAAGTGTATGGTTTCAGGTCCTTTTCACACCCCTCGTAGGGGTCCTTTTCATCTTTCGCTCGCGCTACTTTTCCACTATCGGTTGTCGAGGAGTACTTAGCCTTGGAGGGTGGGCCCCCCGGCTTCACACGGAGTTCCACGAGCTCCGTGCTACTCTGGTACGCCGAACGTAACGGAGGACATCAGCTTTTGCATACAGGACTATCACCTTCTGTGGTCGGACTTTCCAGACCGTTTTGCTGGCTGTGTCTTTGTAACTCCTGATCGGCGCCCGCAACCCCGAGAAGCAAGCTTCTCGGTTTGGGCTCATCCGCTTTCGCTCGCCGCTACTAACGGAGTCTCGGTTGATTTCCTTTCCTGCAGGTACTAAGATGTTTCAGTTCCCTGCGTTCGCTTCACATGGCCTATGCATTCAGCCATGGATGACGGATGACGGTTGCCCGTTTCCGTCGGGTTTCCCCATTCGGACATCCCGGGATTAACGGATGCTCGGCTCCTGCCCCGGGCTTATCGCAGCCTGCCACGTCCTTCATCGCCTCTCGACACCAAGACATCCCCCATACACTCTTAGTAACTTGACCATATCAATCCGCGATTGCATGGCCTTTCGCCGACGGCACATTGCTGTGCCGTACAGGTTGGTCTTGACGCTTGAGTGGTGAATGAAACGAATGTTTCATTTCCCACGATTGAACCAATCTGCACTTGTCAAAGAGCTTTATCAGCTCGGCCCTTCGGGCCGACTCTGAACCATTGGAGACGATGGGACTCGAACCCACGACTTCCGGCTTGCAAAGCCGGCGCTCTCCCAGCTGAGCTACGTCCCCGGACCCTTCGGCTCAAATCCCTGCTTTTCCCCTGCAGGAGTTCGGCCTTGTGTGCTTCCCTGACCGAAGGCCAAGGAATGGGCCCGGGAAGACTTGAACTTCCGACCTCACGCTTATCAGGCGTGCGCTCTAACCAGCTGAGCTACGAGCCCGACAGGTAGCCGCACCGGACAGCAAGACATTTGTCCTGAAGAACCAGTCGGCTCTCAACACTCAACCATCGTCTATTCGTTTCTTAAAGAGCAATAAAAAATGCCGCTGCCCATCTTTATCAGCGACATTTGCTGAGAACCAGAAGTCTAACGACTTCCGATGAGCAGTCAAGTACAAAATCTTTTTTTTCGATTTTTTTTCAAAACTGCTATGCCGCTCTGTGTTTTCATCACATTGCCCGTTCCTCACTCCAGAAATGTAAGTGTACCGGCAACGAAAAAAACGTCAACAAGATTTTTTAAAAATTTTTTCATTTTCTTTCGGTCATCAAAAAATATCGGCGAAAACGCACGAGGGGTTTTATCCAAGTATCGAAAAAAGGCCTCTTTACAAAACCCGACCCTCTATCTCCGCAACTGGGCGGCAATTTCCTGAACCATCCGCTCCTTGGCCGCTTCCAGCGGCCCTTCCAGCGTTACGCCCGCCGCCAGGGTGTGCCCGCCGCCCCCATATTTTTGAGCAATCACCCGCACATCGACATGTCCCTTGCTGCGGAGCGAACAGCGAAACCGCCCGTCGGAAAGCTCCACCAGCAGAAATGCCGCCTCCACCGTCTTGAGCCGCTGGCACTCATCAATCAGATTTTCCGTATCCGGCCCTTTTGCCCCCGTCTGCTCAAAATCTCTGCGCAAAATGTACTGCGAAGCAATCCGCTCCTGTTCATGCAATTCCAGATGCTCGAGCATGCGAACCATCAGCCGCAGCCGAGCCGGCGTAAAACTCTGATACATCAGCCGGTACAGCTCATCCGGCCGAGCACCCGCCTCAATCAGCTCCGCCGCTGTGCGGAAAATCCGGCTGTCAGCATTTCCAAAGCGAAACCAGCCCGTATCCGAGGAAATCGCCGCAAAAACCGCCTCCGCTGCAGAAGCCGTAATGGGCCAGCCGGCCGCCTTAAACAAATCAAACACAATTTCTCCGGCCGCCGCCGCTTGCGAATCCAGCAGCTGCACATCCCCTAAACCATCCCCCGTAATATGATGGTCTATCACCAGTACGTTCTTTTTCGAACGCTCCGCAAGCCACCCTTCAAGTCCCGGCAGCTGGATGATGCTGTTCGTATCCACCACAATTGCCAAATCCGTCTCTGACCACGGCTTTGACGCCAGCTCCTCCGGCCTCAAATCATTTCCCAAGACCGGCACCTTTTCTCCAAACAGCTCCGCATACCACGAAGCCGGCGGCGACAGCAGAAGCGGATACACCTGTTTGCCCAGACGCCGCAGCGCCTCCATCAAAGCACGCATGCACCCGCAGGCATCTCCATCCGGGCGGATATGACTGGTAACGACGATTTGGCGGGAGTTGTCTATCAGCTGTATGGCCTTTTGGAAATCCATCTCTTTCCTTCCTTGTGACTGAATCTTTCTTGCGGCTGTTTTTCCCGTAAAATTGCCCGATAGAAATCAGAAAATCCAACAAAAAACCGGAACAGAGAAAAGAAAACGCAATGTGGACCCTTCTTGTCCTGTAAGAGTGTGGCCTTCTCGGGGAAAAATCCGGACAAAATACGCGATAACTCTCTATAAAGAAAGAACTTAGATGAATTCTCTTCCCCAAAATCCGTTCGTTGCGCAAAAAATTGGCGAGGATGTGGGTCCGTCTGGGGGGGAAAACGGATGACCACTTAGCCTCGCCGAGGACTATGGTCAAATTGCTTTTCGCAACTTAACTTCCTTCACTTCTTATATCGGAACTTTTCGGTTCTGTCAAGAACCAATTTTTAAAATTTTTCTTTTCCTTTCCCCTGTTCGGCTTTCCTCATAAGTCCTTTCATTCTTGCAAGCAACTGCCTTTTCGCATAAAGTATCCGTCATCAGACAAAACAACATCAGGAGAAAAAATAAAATGGCCCATAGTTCGTCCAAAAAAGCGGCTCCCCAGCCCTCAGAAAAAAAGCAAAAAACCGCCGCTAATCCGCCGGTCCTTCGGCGGATTATCGCCAATGCGCGCGAAGTCTATGAAAAAATCGAAAAAAACCAAAAGCCGACCATGAGCACCCCCATCCGCTCCCTGGCCAACGTCAAATACATCCCGCAGAAAGGCCATTTTGAGATGGTCGGCAAGACCAAACGCCGTACCCTCACCGTCAGCACCGTCAAGACTTTTGCCCAGACCCTCAAAATGATGGCCCTCTCCAAAGAGCTCATTGAAACCGATGACATGGCCACCAAACGAGAGGCCTACTACATCTCCAAAAACTGGGGCAAAGCCGGTTTTGATGAGCAGCCCGAATCCGACACCATCATGGACGACATCGAAGCCATGTTCGGCGTCAACCGCGAACAGCTCAAGTTCGTTCCTGAAGAAAAAGGCGGCGATGTCGCCGGACGTCTGTTCGTTATTGACAAAGATGCGCAGGGCCGCAAACTCCGCATCGACTGCACCAAGTTCGGCTCCGGCGCCTACTCCATTCCCGTCGCCGTTGAAGACCTGCAATTCGAAAGCAAAGCCAAGTTTATCCTGGCCATCGAAACCGCCGGTATGTTCCAGCGTCTGGTCAAGTACGACTACTGGGACAAGGCCGACTGCATCCTCGTCAGCATGGGCGGTGTCCCGACGCGGGCGGCACGCCGCTTTATCCGCCGGCTCAGCGATGAGCTGAAAATTCCCGTGTATGCCTTTGTGGACGGCGACCCGTACGGCTACTTCAACATCTATCGAACGCTCAAGGTCGGCTCCGGAAACGCCGCCCATCTGAATGAGTTTTTCTGCGTCCCGCAGGCCACCTTTTTGGGCGTTACGCCGCAGGACATCAAAGACTATCAGCTGCCGACGCATCCGCTCAAAGACGTGGATATCAAACGCGCCAAGGACGCCCTGAAGAACGACCCCTTCGTCAAGCATCACAAGCCCTGGCAAATCGCCATCAATCAGATGCTCAGCATGGGCGTGCGTGTCGAGCAGCAGGCCTTCGCCAAACACGGCCTGGACTTTGTCGTCAATGAATATCTGCCGGCAAAACTCAAGGATCCTTCTCGGTTTCTGCCTTGAAATCACCGGAAAAAATGGAAACAATAATGTTGCGTTGAATTCGTCGGGTCATCGGCTGTTATGGGTAGCATTGCAGAACGCATTCAGACCATTCAGAAAAATATCGAAGCGGCCTGCCGCCGGAGCGGACGCGACCCCGAACAAATCCAGCTGATCCTCGTGACCAAAACCGCCTCCATGGCCGCCATTCAGGAAGTCATCCGGCTCGGTTTTACCGACCTGGGCGAAAACCGCGTCCAGCACCTCAAGCAGATCGCGGATGAAGTGGATGCCTTTCTTAAGCAGCAGGCGGACAATCCGTCTTTCCCCAAACAGGTCCGCTGGCACATGATCGGCCACCTCCAGCGCAACAAGGTCAAACAGACCCTGCAAATCTGCAATTACATCCATTCCGTTGATACCCTTCGCCTGGCCGAAGAAATCAACACCGTCGCCGCCAAACTCGACCACCATCCCAACGTCCTCCTTCAGGTCAACTGTTCCGAAGAGCCCCAGAAATATGGCGCCCCTGTCGGTGCGGCCGTCCATCTGGCCGAACAGATTGCCTCCATGCCCAACCTGCGTCTTATCGGACTGATGACGATGGCCCCCCTGACAATGAACAAAGAAATTGTCCGGGCCTGCTTTGCCCGCTGCCGCGAAATTTTCGAAGAAATCCGCGCCGAAAACATCGGCGGAGCCAAATTCAAACATTTAAGCATGGGAATGAGCCAGGATTACGAAATCGCAGTCGAGGAAGGCGCTACCATCCTCCGCATCGGCTCGGCCGTCTTTGCTTAATGAAACCCAAAAACGTCCGATAATCCTCTTTTGCAACCTATGTTTGCCTATTTTAAACCTTCTCCCTTAAGCATATTCACAAATTGGACGATAAAATAGGCAAAGCCAAAAGACAAACCTCAAAAACAGGGGTATTATGACC
Source organism: Anaerohalosphaeraceae bacterium (assembly GCA_037479115.1). Classification (NCBI taxonomy): domain Bacteria; kingdom Pseudomonadati; phylum Planctomycetota; class Phycisphaerae; order Sedimentisphaerales; family Anaerohalosphaeraceae; species Anaerohalosphaeraceae bacterium. Next base: position 34,476 of record JBBFLK010000023.1, read on the forward strand.
CAGAAAATTGGCCGGATTTCGGAAACGGAAATCCCTCAAAACAATCAGAACACGCTGTCGCCGGACATTACCGAACAGCTGGAAATGGCCGGCCGAGTCCAGCGGAACTTTCTGCCGTCCCGGCTTCCGAATACGGAACATTTTCATTTTGCCGCTCTTTTCAGACCCGCCGAATGGGTCTCCGGCGATATTTACGACGCCCGACGTCTGGATGAAACACACATCGGCTTTTATATCGCTGATGCCGTCGGCCACTCGATGCCCGCCGCCCTGCTGACCATTTTCATCAAACAATCGATGGTCATGCGGCAGACCTACGAACACAGCTGGCAGATTTTCCCGCCCAAACAGGTCATCAGCAACCTGAACCTGAAAATGATTGAGCAGGAACTCCAGGGGTGTCTGTTTTCAACCGCCTGCTACTTTTTGCTGAACTGTGAGACCTTCGAAGCCCGATGGACCCGGGCCGGACACCCTTATCCGATCCTTATCCGGAATGGAAAACCCAAACTTCTCGAATCTCGAGGAGGCCTGCTCGGTGTCTTCGAACAAACACAGTTTGAGGAAAAAAGCATCCAGCTGTGCCCGGGCGATAAACTGCTGCTTTATTCCGACGGAGCCGAACCACTCATCGGCATCGGCAAAGATGCAGAATTCAGTTTTCATTTCTCCTTTCTGGACTTATGTCGCCTGCCTGTTGATGAGCTGATTGCCGCCCTTGACCATCTAGCTGACACCTTCAAATCCGCCCCCGGGCAAAAAGATGACATCACCGCTCTGGCCCTCCAGGTCCTTTAAACCGTCCCCCGCCGGCCCCAGAGAAAATCACTGCTTTTCCGTTCTCTTTTATAAGCAACAGGTATTTGCTGAACAGCGAAAAGCCGCCGGTCCAGACGGAACTCTTTTCTGACCACCACTCTTTTATATAATTCCGGCATCAATTCTCAGGGGGCAGGAGGCGCATCTAACTGAATGCGGATTGTACCAGACGGCTGCACAGTCGTCTTTTTGGATTGGACATCAAGAATGCGGCAGTAAATCCAGCCCTCTGCATCAGCAAACCGCTTGATTTTTGACAAAATCCGCGGTTCCAAAACCAGATAATTGACATTCCTGGGCAGCGCAATCGCCGTTTGAAGCTTTCGATCAGTAAACTGGTCATCGCGGCAGAATACCAGCCGAAGGGGTCCGGCCTGTGCGGGTGCAGACCATAGGAACCCAAGATTATATCCGGGAGGATTCCGAAAGCCGTCGTTAGGAGCAGCCAGAGCAATCGCCAGCGGTTCCCATTCAAAGACAGAGGTGTCAGACACATGGGAACCATTGACCACACGCCAGGACAGCTTACGGTCACCGTCATCTTTCGGCAGGGCTTGAAGCCACATCGTCTTGTTGACAAACATCTGTGTCTGGCGTGCTTTTGCCCTGAAACGGACAATCGACCTGCGGTCGGAAAAATCTCCTTTCATCGCCAGTTCAAGAACCGACCCCGTCGTCCAGTCCAGCGGTTGAGTCCAACGAAACAGGGCTGTGCCGCCGCTGATATCCTTTTCCTCACCGGGGGAATCCTCCAAGAGAGCAATCCAGGACATCCCGTCTGTCAACTCCGCCGTCCCCTGCCAAAACTGCTCCGTCAGAGCCGCGATGGTACGAAGAACATCGGGCACAGCATTCCAATCCGGATTCTCGCGGATGGAACTCCACAAATCAGCAATCTGCTCATACAAATCGGCCAAATCTTCATAGCCGGCTGAATCCAGCCACTGTGCCATCAGTGCGGTCATTTCGGCCTTGCGGTCGCGGAAATTCTGACTCAAAATGGATGGGCCGTTCTGAGGAGCCGACTCAATCGCATTTGCCGCTTTATAAAGAGCCTCCGGCCCGTTAGTTCCGCGAAAGGCAAGATGTTTCAGTATCTGAGCAGAGGACGCACGAACCGGTCCCCAGTCCTCATCCAAATAGAATAGATAATAGGGTCCGAAACGGAGGTTTCTGTCATTTTGATTGAGCATTCCGCCGTTGTACCAGGCAGCCAGGAACGTCTCCCAGCTGAGCGGAACACCCAGGCCGTCTTTCTGCCCATCCTCATCCACATCATTCGCCCGCGTCGGGTCGTTGTCGGCAAAGTAAACATACTCATCATCATATCCGTGGACAATCACATAATGACTCGTGGCGCCCCGGTTCCAATCTTGCCAAAATGGATAATATACCCCCGCTTCATCTGCAACATACTGAAAATCCAGATGAACCTGCACCGGCCGACCGCTGTCAAGAACTTGTTTCAGCCGGGCAACCGCCTCTCCCTCCGATTTAAAAAGCGTTACAGACCGAGCCTGGGCCTGTATCGAAGGCCCGGCACCCCCGCCCCGTAAGTACCCGATGTGATAAACCAGGCCCGATAACTGATAAAGGTCGAGCGACTGCCCCGAAAAGAGTCGAACGCGTGTATTGTAAATATAGGCGTGGGGGTCCACCATCCACATCCCGCCCGGGCCCTGAACCCAGGCATACTCGGAACAGAATCCGCTCATAGTCATCAGCTCCTCCATAGTGGAACTGTTGTCGGAGCAGTGAATCAGCTGGCCGACACTGGCCAGATAGCAGATCCCGCCTGGATAGGCCTTGTCCTGTAAAACAGATACATTCAGAATGTTGGCTCGAAGGGAAAAACAAACCCCAAAAATCCCAAACAAAACAACCATCCATTTTTTATCCGGTTTCATTTTTCCTCCTAATCAATCAGGGACTCTTCAGAAAATATCTCCACTTTTTTCGACAGTTTCCAGCCAGAAACTTGAAAACAAAGCCGTCCATTCGAAAAAAGTTAGGCAGTTTTTTTTTGAAAAAAAGCAAGTTGGCGATATACTGCGGCGAGAAATATCCGGTCCCCAATATGCCGGGGCCAAATGAAAGAATTGAAAAGAATGGATTTAGGAGGCAAGTATTATGAGACGAACTGTTTGGGCCGCAGTCTTAGCACTGACAGCAGGAGGGCTGATTTGTTTCGGCTGCGGAAAAAGAGACGCAGACCGAAAAACCATCGAATTAACCTACAGTATCTTCTTTCCTTCCACCCATATTCAGTGCATTGCCGCACAGGAATGGGCGGATGAAATCGCCAAACAAAGCGGCGGCCGGGTGAAAATTACAATCTATCCGGCCGGAACACTCAGCAAAGCCGACCAGTGCTATGCAGGAGTAGTCAGCGGGATTTCCGATATCGGAATGAGCTGCTTTGCCTATACACGCGGGCGGTTTCCGCTTCTGGAGGGACTTGATTTGCCGCTCGGTTATCCGGACGGGATAACCGCGACACGAATCGCCAATGAACTGGCGGCCAAATATCAGCCTGCCGAACTGGCGGATGTAAAACTGCTCTATGTCCACGCACACGGCCCCGGAATCCTGGCCTCCAAAAAGCCGGTCAAAACGCTGGAGGATGTCAAAGGGCTCAAGATTCGCGCAACCGGACTGTCTTCGAAAATCGCCGCCTGCCTGGGAGGGGTGCCGGTGGCAATGAGTCAGGGAGAAACCTACGAAGCCCTCCAGAAAGGGGTCGTAGAAGCAACGCTCTGTCCGGTGGAAACGCTGAAGGGCTGGAAGCAGGGGGAAGTGATTTCATCCGTAACCAACAGCCGCGCAATCGGTTATACGACGGCGATGTTTGTCGTCATGAACAAAAATAAATGGGAATCTCTTCCGGAAGATATCCAAAAAATTTTCACGGAGGTAAGCCGACGGTGGATCGAACGCCACGGACAGGCCTGGGATAAGGCCGATGAGGACGGCTGGGCCTATGTCCGCCAGCTGAACCGGGAGATTATCGAATTGAGCCCCGAACAGCAGGAAGCATGGAAAAAGGCGGTCGAGCCTATTATCCAGGAATATATTGCAGCCGCAGGCGAAAAGGGGCTGCCGGGCAAAGAGCTGATTGAGGACATCCGAAAATTGATTGACCAGGCCCAGACCAAATAAAAAAAGGCCAATCAGAAAGAGGCAATGCAGCGGTGGATTGCAGAATATGAGCGGATGCTTCGGGCGGCCGTGCTTGGGCTGGCGGGCGTGTCCGGGTTGTCGGTTTTGGTTATGACGGCCGTAACGGTCGCAGATGTGCTCCTGCGGAAAACCCCCTGGGCGTTTGCCGGAGCGTATGACCTTGTAAAGATTCTGGGGGCGATTGCCATTTCCGCCGCCCTGCCCTACACTACAGCCGTCAAAGGACATGTAGCTATCGAGTTTTTCTACCACAAACTTGGACGAACAGGCCGGCTGATTCTGGATGTTTTTCTTCGCGTCTTATCCATCGGCCTTCTAAGTCTTGCTGTTCGAGAATGCATCCAATACGGACAGATGCTGCAGCAGACCGGACAGGTTTCTCAAACGCTGCAGATGCCGATTTTCTGGCTGCCCTACTTTTTTGCGGGCTGTCTGGCTGTGATGATTCTGGTAAAAATTTATCATATGACCCACCCGGGAAAGGTGCTGCTGAAACCGTGAGTCCTTTTCAGATTGGTCTTGTAGGCTGTGTTTGTCTTCTGGTGCTGCTGTCCAGCAGCATGCCGGTGGCGATTGCCATGATGCTGGTGGGAACGGCAGGGTTTGCGGCGGTGGTTTCCCCGTCGGCGGCAATGAGCATGCTCACAGCCGAACTCTATGACACCTTTACCTCCTATTCACTGACGGTCATTCCTCTGTTTGTGCTGATGGGCCAGGCGGCCTTTCATTCCGGCATCAGCCGACGGCTCTTCCAAACGGCGTATCACTGGATGGGGCACTGGCCCGGCGGAATGGCCATTTCGACTATTGGGGCCTGCACGGCCTTCGGAGCAATTTGCGGCTCCGGGCCGGCCACCGCCGCCACGATGGCTTCCGTTGTTCTGCCCGAGATGAAACGGTTCCGGTATGATATGGAGCTGGCCACCGGAGCCGTAGCCGCCGGAGGCAGTTTAGGAATGCTGATTCCGCCCTCAGTGGTTTTCATCGTCTATGCAATCCTCACGGAACAATCGATTGGAAAACTTTTTATGGCCGGAATCGGACCGGGAATCCTGATTGCTGTACTTTTCTGTCTGACGATTTGGATTCTCTGCAGACGCAGGCCCCATCTCGGACCCGCAGGGCCCCGGGTTCCTCTGAAAGAAAAAATCCGCTCTCTGTTCGGAATTTCTGAGACCATTGTGCTTTTTTTGGGCGTAATCGGCGGGATGTTTGCAGGGCTTTTTACACCTACGGAGGCCGCCGCCGTTGGAGCAGCCGGGGCCATTCTGATCGCGGCTTTTCAGAAGAAACTAACCTTCACAATGCTGAACCGGTCCCTGCGGGAAACCGTGCGAACCTCCTGCATGGTCATGTTCATCGTCACGGGAGCCGTCATTTTCGGACGGTTTCTGGCCATTACCCGCATTCCTTATGAACTGGCATCATTCCTGGCCTCCCTGCCCCTGCCGGGCTGGGCAATTATGGCCTTGATTATCCTCTTCTACCTGTTTGCCGGCTGTTTTGTCGATGCGCTGGGACTGATTATGCTCACAATTCCGATTTTCTATCCGGTGGTTGTTCAGCTCGGATTTGACCCCATCTGGTTCGGGGTCATTATTGTAGTCGTCACCCAGATGGGGGTTATCTCCCCGCCCGTCGGCGTCAACGTTTATGTCGTCGGCGGAATCGAACGGGATGTACCTCTTCAGACGATCTTTCGCGGGGCGATGCCTTTTTTGGCAGCTCTGGTTATCGCGGCGATCCTGCTGATGTGTTTCCCGCAAATCGCCCTGTTTCTGCCTAATCTAACGCAGTAAAGGAGCCGGCAAATATGGAACCGGAAAAACCGCAAGGCCTGTTTGAAAAGATTCTGTTCTGCACGGATTTTTCCTCCAATGCGGACTTTGCCTTTTCCTATGCTCTGAATCTGGCAAAGATGAACCCAAACAGCACGCTTTATCTGCTTCACGTTGTGCCGGAATCGGACGCCCAGTTCTGGAAAAACTATATCTACGAAATTGAAAATGTGGACCAGAAAGCCAAACAAGACATTGAAGAGCGTCTGGACCGGACCTATCGGGCCAAAGTACCCGCAGAGATTCGTTTTGAACCGATTTTCCGAATCGGCCGTGAAAGCCAGGAAATTCTGGCGGTGGCACAAGAAAAACAGGTTGACCTGATTGTGATGGGACGGCACAGTCAGGGGTCCCTGCAGAAGATGTTTTTTGGAAACATCACGGAAAAAGTGGCCCGACAGGCCCCCTGTGCCGTGCTGATTGTCCCGTTATCTTATCAGGAAATGCTTCGAAAAACGCCCGGTCGTTTCAGCGGCGAATAACCCGGCAGCCGAACACGCCGCCGGCAATGTGCTGCGGATGCGCCTGGAAGCGGATTTTTACCTTTTCCTTCCCTTTCGTCAGCTCTTCCGGAATCGGATACACCACATCATAAAACTGGTTTGGCTTGTCCATTCCGAGGGTCTGAGTGGCAATTTTCGTCCCGTCCACCAGAATATCAAAACGGCGGGGACCGCTCTCAGAACCCCAGTACGTCACCACCAAATCCATCGGTGCATCCGGCAGGACCTTCATATCAAAGGCAAACCAGCCGCCGTTGCGGGCATCCCGCCACCGCCGGTCACTGTGGATGCCGGTATAGGTGTTCTCCCCTTCGAGATTGTGGTCCCGCTCCGGCTGCATTTCACCGATGCGAAGGACATCCACCGTTCGGGCTTCCATTTCCTGACGGCGCTTCAGTTCGGCCTCATACTCCGCCTGACGCTGCTTCCACTGCTCCGGCGTAAAAAGGTCCAGATAGACGGTATATTTCTCCTCGACAATCTGCCAGTGCGGACGGAAGAGCAAATCCTGCGGTTCCGGACTGCCCAGAACATATCCGAGCCGTTTGGCCTCAAACGTCAGCGGCTCCCGGCCCGATGGTTTCAGCGAAGCCAAAACGGCCTTCGGTTCGCCGATAAGAACCGGCACGGGTCGGTCCCCGTCGAGGTCCGCCGCCAGCAGAATCGGACCATACAAGAAAGCAATCCGATTGGGATTATCCGGCATCGACTCGGTCCGCAAGGTCATCGGCAGCTCCAGCCGAATCGCATCGCCGCTGCGGAACTGGGCGGAAACAGGAATATACCCATCGGAATCAGCCGCCGCAGACAGACTTTTGTCATTCAGAAAAACCTGTATGTCCCTACACCAGTAGGGCTTGCGGATGCGAATGGTCATCGAAACCGGCTCCGACGCCGTGAAAACCAAACGGCTTTGCGGGTCAAACGGAAAGGTCGTTTCCTGACGAACCGACAGATTCTTTTCCGGCCAGCTCAGCTCAGAAGCAATGAAAAGGTTGACATAGAGGGTTCGGCCGTCCGCACTGCGGCTGTAGATAGACTCGGGATACTTGACATGATTTTCCATTCCAGTGCCGACACAGCACCAGAAATCATCAAACGGACGCGAGAAATGCTTGCGGGCGGGCATATCCAGAAAGCCCTTGTACTTGAACATCCCCGTCTTCGGATGCTGATGAGCCAGAATGTGGTTATAGAGAGCCCGCTCATAATAATCCATCGTCTCGGCTTTCGGCTCCCACGCAAACAGGTGGCGCGTCAGTTTGAGCATATTGTAGGTGTTGCACGTTTCGGTGGTGTCGTGCATCCGGTCGCTGAGTCGTCCGGGCGGCCCGAAATATTCGCCGGAACTGTTGCCGCCGTTGACATACGAGTGATAATGGACGACGCGGTCCCAGAAAAAGGAAGCAATCGTTTTGAATTTGTCCTCTTTGGTCAGCTCATAAATGCGAGCCGCCCCGATGACTTTGGGAATCTGGGTGTTGGCGTGCAGACCGGCCAGACGGTCTTCCCGGGCAGCCAGCGGCTCGAGGACATAGCGGTGATAAAACTTTTTGGACAATTCGAGGTACTTGCTGTCGCCGGTCAGGGCATAAAGGTCGGCCAGAACCTCATTCATCCCGCCGTGCTCGCAGGCCAGCATCTTCTGCCAGTCTTCATCCGTCAGGTCGGCGGTGATTTGGTCCGCCCAGTCGGCCAGTTTGGTCAGCACCGTAAGGGCCTTGCGGTTGCCGCAGTACAGATAGACATCGCGAAGCCCCGCCATCTGCTTATGGAGGGTGTACCAGGGAACCCAAAGTCCGTTCAGGTCAAAACCGGCGGAGCGGATTTGCCCGCGAGCAATCTCCTCAAAAACCTTTTTGCCGTTGGGAATCGCCGCTACATAGCCGTCGCCGTGCCTGCGCTGACAAAGGGCCAGCTCATCGACGATATATTCGACCCGCTCGAGGATTTGCGGGTCCTGCTCATTGGCATACAGCAGGGCACAGGCGGACAAATAGTGTCCGAGCGAGTGACCCGCAATGGTCTGGGACTCCCAGCCGCCGTACACAGGGGCCTTGGGCTCCAATCCCGCCTCCTTGCGAAACCAGGCCAGCAGCCGGTCAGGCTCCAGCGAAAGCAGGTAGGCCTTATCGAGTTCCATCGCATGTCGGAAAGGCCCCGGCAGAAGACGGACTTGCGAAAGCGGGAAATCCTCCGCCTGAATCGGAACCATCAGACGAACCCGATACGGCAAATCCCCTGATTGCGCCGCAGCCGTACTCAAAACCATAGCCGACACTATCAGCTCCGCAAGTGTTTTGGTCAACATCCTGCACCCTTTCTTCTCTTCAAAACAGTCCGTTGTTTGGAGCAATCAGAATCCCTTGGCCAGGGCGTAATAGACTTCGTTCCAGCGAAGTTCCTTTTTGATGTCGGGAATCGTGGTGTTCTTGTCAATCAGGACATATTCGATGCCCGCCATCTCACAGAAATCTTCGATGAACTCACTGGTGACGGCCATACTGAACGCCGTGTGATGGGCCCCGCCGGCCAGAATCCAGGCCGCCGCCGCCGTTTTAAGATTGGGCTGAGGAATCCAGACCACACGCGCCACGGGCAGCTTGGGCAGGTCGGCATCGGGCTTGACCACTTTCACTTCATTGACAATCATCCGGAAGCGGTTGCCCATATCAATCAGCGAAGCGTTAATGCCGTCCCCAGCCGGCGTATTGAAAACCACGCGGACCGGGTCGGCCTTGCCGCCGATGCCCAGCGGATGCACTTCCAGACTGGGTTTGCCCGCCGCAATGGACGAACAGACCTCAAGCATATGCGCTCCGAGAACCTTGCTGCACTTGGGGTCCATATGATAGGTGTAGTCTTCCATAAAGGATGTGCCGCCCTTCAGGCCGGTTGCCATCACCTTCATCGCCCGCACGAGGGCGGCGGTTTTCCAGTCGCCTTCGGCGCCGAAGCCGTAGCCGTCGGCCATCAGACGCTGAACAGCCAGACCGGGCAGCTGAAGCAGACCGTGCAGGTCTTCGAATGTGGTTGTAAAGGCCTTAAAGCCCCCTTCCTCGAGGAAGGCCCGCATCCCCGCTTCAATTCGGGCGGCAATGCGGACGGATTCCATCTGCTCGGGCTTGACCTTCATCTTGTAGGCATCCTTGTATTCCTTGATAAGGGCATCGACCTGCGCATCGGAAACCTCTTCGATTTTGGCCACGAGGTCGCCGACGCCGTAGCCGTTGACGGAAACACCCAAACGAATCTGGGCCTCGACCTTGTCGCCTTCGGTCACAGCGACCTGTCGCATATTGTCGCCCCAGCGGCAGACCTTGAGGTTCTGCATTTCATTCCAGCCGCAGGCGGCCCGCATCCAGACGGCCAGCCGCTCGATGACTTCGGGGTCCTTCCAGTGCCCGACAACGACTTTGCGGTTCTTGCGCATCCGGGTCATGATAAAGCCGTATTCGCGGCAGCCGTGTGCGGACTGGTGAAGGTTCATATAATCCATATCAATCGTATCCCACGGCAGGTCGCGATTAAACTGCGTGTGAAGATGAACAATCGGCTTCTTGAGAAGGTCCAGTCCCTTAATCCACATCTTGGCCGGCGAGAACGTGTGCATCCAGGTAATCAGGCCGACACAGGCGGGCGTGCTGTTGGCCTCCAGACAGAGCTTGGCGATTTCATCCGGGCCGGTCAAAACCGGTTTGAAGACAACCTTGCAGGGGATTGCCGGGTCTGCATTGATGGATTTGGCGATCTGCTCGGAATCTTTATCGACCTGCTTGAGGGCCTTGGGACCATAGAGATGCTGACTGCCGGTGACAAACCAGACTTCGTACTGCTTGAGGGTATCCATAAAATTTCTCCCTAATGCGCCGCTTTTTTGTTAGAAAGGTTTTAACCAATGTCGGTACACTACCGCCGAAAAATGCATCTGTCAAGAAAGAACCCCTCGAGTTTCAGGAACGAAACGGCTATACTATCATCCAGCAGCGGAACCGGATGAAAAGGAACGACTATGACGACAACTATCGCTTTTCTTATGGGGTTTGGCGTTATGCTTCCTGCCGAGCCGATTCAGTTCAAAGAAATGACCTTTCGTGGGGCGGCGGACATTTCTGCGGCGGTCTTTCTGGACCCCAATCATTTTGCCGTCGCCAATGATGAATCAAACAGAATTCGGATTTACTCGATTGAAAAAACAGACAAGCCCGCCTGGAGTCTCGATTTAAGCGGTTTCTTGAGAGTGGACAACCGGTTTCCGGAGGCGGATATTGAGGCGGCCGCTGAGGCGGACGGCGTAATTTACTGGATTACTTCACACGGGCGCAATAAAGACGGCAAGGTGCGCACAAGCCGCTATCGCTTTTTTGCGACCGCCCCGTCGAAAACCGCCCCCGCCCTGCCGACGGTCGAGCCGCTCGGCGAACCGTGTCTGAATCTGATGGAACAGTTTTTGGCGTGGCCGGAGGCGGCCTTTTTGAAACTGGACAAGGCTGTACGGCTGAACGAGGATTTGTCCAAAAAAGAACGCGAAAAACTGGCCCCGAAAAAAGAGGGACTGAATATTGAAGCCATGACGTACTTGCCGACACGCCGCTCGCTTCTGGTTGGACTGCGGAATCCGCTTTACAGGGCCGACAAAAAAAGCCCCCCCAAAGCAATTGCATTCGAGCTGCTCAACCCGCAAGACGTTGTACAAGGACAGGCGGCACGATTCGGGCGGATTGTTTTGTGGGATTTAAAAGGTCGGGGATTGCGGGGAATGGAATATAACCCGGCCAGAAAAGTCCATTATGTGCTGGCCGGACCGGTGGACAGTGAAAGCACCTGTGCCTTGTACATTTGGGACGGGGATTTTGAACAGTCTCCCCAACCGGTATGGGAATGGGACCGCAAAGACCGATTCACCCCGGAAGGAATCGCTGTTCATCCCGTCAGCGGCGAGCTGTGGGTATTCAGCGATGACGGAACGCTCGAAATCGAGGTCAGCTCCCCTGCCGACTGTCAGGAAGGGGAAATCCTGCCCAACGGCAACTGTCCGAACAAATTTCTGACCGATGACCTGCGGAAAACATTCCGGGTGCGGATTTACAAACCGCTTTGAACCTCCTGAATGAAGCAAAACAAAAAAGGCCGGCTTCAGAAGCCGGCCTTTTGTTCATCTTTCGCATTCTTATTAACTGCATCCCATCGAGTTGCCGCAGTTGTAGCAGCGGTAGCAGGCGCCGTTCCGAACACAGATGCTTCCGCAGACATCGCAGGCCGGCGCATCATCCTGAAAATGCTCAAACTGGCTGTTGTACTGCTGGATGAGAACGGCCTCGGCCTGGGTGCCGTCCGGATTCTGAAGAACCGAACCAACCAGCTCGACCGCTCGGTCGGCCGCCCGGTCAAACCGGGCCGAAACCGGACGCTCCGCTTTCAGCGCCGCCGGGGTCTGGGAGTCCGGCTTGGCAGACGCCGCCTTTCTCTCGAGGGCTCTTGCCTGCCCGATTTTCTTGGCCAAATCCTGTGTCTTTTCCACCAGCTGCTTGGCGGTGGTGGTTGTAGGATTCTCCGCCGGGGCCGGGGCATGGTTGGGCATATTCTTTTCCGCATAGCCCGGAATAAACTGACAGCCCAGCCAGCAGAAGATGTAGTCAATCAGACTCTTGGCAAAGGGAATGTTCTTGTTGGAGGTCATGCCGGCCGGCTCGAATCGGGCATGCCGGAACTTGTCCACCAGCGTAATCAGCGGCACACCGTACTGCAGAGCCATCGATACACAAGTGCCGACGACATCCATCAGGCCGCCGACCGTGCTGCCCTCTTTGGCCATCGTGATAAACAGCTCACCGGGCTGGCCGTCTTCGTAAAGGCCGACCGTCAGATAGCCCTCGTGGCCCGCCACAGAAAATTTGTGGGTAATGCTGTTGCGGGTATCAGGCAAACGGCGGCGGAAAGGCCGTGCAACAGCCTGATTTTCCGAAGATTTGGTTTTTTTTTGCTCTTTGTTTTCCACATTGACGGGCTGGAGGCGTTTGGAGCCGTCGCGATAGATTGCCACGGCCTTCAGACCCATTTTCCAGCCCTCGATATAAGCGGACATAATCTCTTCCGTGGTGGCCTCGTTGGGCATATTGATGGTCTTGCTGATCGCACCAGACAGGAATGGCTGAACGGCGGCCATCATCTTCAGATGAGCCATATAGTGGATGTGCCGCTTGCCGTTCTTGGGCTTGAAGGCACAGTCAAAGATGGGCAGGTGTTCAGGCCGCAGGGCCGCCGCCGTTTCGATGGTGTCGTCGCGGTCAATTGCATCGCAGATGCTCTTGATTTCCTCCGGGCTGTAGCCGAGCCGCTCGAGGGCCATCGGAACGGTGCGGTTGACGATTTTGAGCATGCCGCCGCCGGCCAGCAGCTTGTACTTTACCAGCGCGATATCCGGCTCCACACCGGTGGTGTCGCAGTCCATCATAAACCCGATAGTGCCGGTCGGGGCCAGCACAGTGGTCTGCGCATTGCGGTAGCCGTACTGCGAGCCGGCATCGAAAGCCTGGTCCCAGACGTTCTTGGCCGCACTGAGCAGGTCCTGCGGACAGTGCATCTCGGGCAGATGATAGGCATGCTCGCGGTGCATCGCAATTACGCGCATCATCGGCTGGCGGTTCTTCTCAAACGCGCTGAACGGCCCCTTCACCGAGGCCAGCTCCGCACTGGCAATGTAGGCCGTGCCGGTCAGAATAGCCGTAATGGCTGCGGCAATCGCCCGGCCGCCTTCGGAATCATACGGCAAAGCCAGACTCATAATCAGACTGCCGAGGTTGGCATAGCCCAGCCCGAGCGGGCGGAACCGGTGGCTGTTTTCAGCAATTTTGGGCTCCGGATAGCTGCCCATATCCACGAGGATGTCCTGCGCGATGATAAAGATGCGGACGGCCTGCTTAAACCGCTGGATGTCAAACGTGCCGTCGTCGCGGCGGAACTTCATCAGATTCAGCGAGGCCAGATTGCAGGCCGAATCATCAATAAACATATACTCGCTGCAGGGGTTGGAGGCATTGATAGGCCCGCTGTTGGGGCAGGTGTGCCACTTGTTGATGGTGGTATGGTACTGCACACCCGGGTCGCCGCAGATGCGAGTGCCTTCGGCAATCAGCCGCATCAGTTCGCGGGCGGAATAGGTCTCCACGGGCTGGCCGGTCGTGACCGAGCGGGTCGTCCAGAGGCCGTCTTTTTCGACGGCTTCCATAAACTCATCCGTCAGCCGCACGGACAGATTGCTGTTCTGGAACATGATGCTGTCGTAGGCCTCGTTGGGGTCGTAGCCCTGCTCAATCAGCGCCCAGGCCTTCTTTTCCTCCAGCGTCTTGCAGGTGATAAACTCCTTGATGTCCGGATGGTCGATTTTGAGCGACTGCATCTTGGCGGCGCGGCGGGTCTTTCCGCCCGATTTGATGACGGCCGCAATCTGGTCATAGACGCGCATAAAGCTCAGCGGGCCCGAGGGTTTGCCGCCGCCGGACAGTTTTTCGCGGCTGCTGCGGAGCGTGGACAGGTCCGTGCCGGTGCCCGAGCCGTGCTTAAAGAGCATCGCCTCGCTGCGGGCCAGCCGCATAATATCCTCCATCGTGTCCTGAACGGACTGGATAAAACAGGCCGAGGCCTGCGGATATTCATAACTGTTGGGGCATGGGACGGCCTTTTTCTGGCGGTCGTCCCAGTGGTAGTTGTGCGGGCTGCCTTCAATATGGTAGACGTCATAGAGGCCGACGTTGAACCAAACGGGGGAATTGAAGGCGCCGTATTGATTTACGCACAGCCAGGTGAGTTCGTGATAGAAGTTTTCGGCGTCCTGTTCGGTCAGAAAATAGCCGTCGCGAAGGCCGCGGTCAGCGATGGCGCGGCAGACGCGGTGGACTAACTGCTTGACGGAGTTTTCGCGCTGGCCGGACTGGATATCGCCGTAAAAATATTTGCTTACAACTACTTTCGTCGCCAGCTGGCTCCAGGAAGCCGGCACTTCGACGTCGTTTTGCTCGAAGATGGGCTTGCCGGAATCGTCGGTAATCTTGGCCTGGCGGGTCTCCCAGACGATTTCCTCGAAGGGGTGACGGCCGGGCGTTGCAAAAAACGGGTCTATCTTTAAACCCTTGCGGGCAGAGTGGTTAGAATGATTTTCCCACGGCTGAAGCCCTTTTTTTTCGGGTGTCTGATTCATTGTGCTGTTCCTTTCCTTCCGACACGGGGACATCCCTGTCATAACTGATTATTATACAAGATATTGCAATGATAATAAAGAACATACAAGATGTTGTTGTTCACCTACTCTTATAATACTTTGGGGCGGGCTGGGGACAAGAGGAAAAATAGCAAAAAAAATGTTAGCGAAACGTTAGTCCTTGCCGGGATTGAAGCTACGGGAAAAAATTTTTTTGCGGGGCGGATTGTCCGGCTTTTTTTGGGTGTTAGGGAAAACGCAGCGGCCGAAATTTTTTGTGTTTTGACTTTGGCAAGAAATGTATACATGGGATACACAAAATGTACAGGGAGACAGGAATGCAGGAATGCAGGAATACAAGAATACAGGTATACAGGTATTCAGGTATACAGGTACTCAGGTAGGCAAGTAATCAGGGAAAAATACGAAGCACGAAGTACGAAATCCGAAATCCGAAATCCTAAACAAATTCGAAGTACGAAATACGAAATTCGAAACAAGACAAAAAGACACAAGAATACAGGAATGCAGGAATACAGGTTGTCAGGGAATCAAGTAGACAGGGAAGCGAGGAAGAGAAAAATGCAACAAAGAATATCCGGAGAGACGGGTTTTTGGGGTCGGGCAAAATGGGGGTTGAAAGGAGAGAGGAAATCAAGTAAATAGGATTGAGATTTTCGGGAAGGATGTGAGTTGGAAGGGAACGAGTTTTATTCCTGGCCAAGAAACCTATAACAGCTGAAACTGCGCGCCCAAATAAGGAGAGCCAAAAACTATGCCGAGAAGGAAACAGCCCGCCGACACAAAACGAAAGATTGAAACATACGAACATCGAGATAAAGAACGGCCGAACAACCCGCCTGTCGGGCTGGTCACACCGGAAACCGACCCGGACAGCGGACAGAAGAAAAAGGAATACGAATACGACCCGCACCTGGACCCGCAACTGGTTTGGGCTGGCAAGGCGGAGCATACCTCGTTTGAAGTGCCGACGGTTTCCCTTCACGTTCACGAACGAATCGACCCGCGTACTATCATCGAGGCCGTGCGCAAAAAGAACGGCCAAAAAGGACAAACCCAGATGACGCTCTTCGAAGAAGAGCGTCAGGAACCGCTTCGCGAAGCCGTTGAATTTTACCGGCATAAGCACGGCTGGTCGAACCGTCTGATTGCCGGCGATTCGCTTTTGGTGATGAACTCGCTGCTGGAAAAAGAAGGGTTGGCAGGCAAAGTGCAGATGATTTACATTGACCCGCCCTACGGCATCAAGTACGGCTCCAACTTCCAACCCTTTGTAAACAAACGCGACGTCAAGGACGGCAGGGACGAAGACCTGACCGCCGAGCCGGAACAAATCAAGGCCTTCCGCGACACCTGGGAACTGGGCATCCATTCTTACCTGACCTACCTGCGCGACCGCCTGCTCCTGGCGAGGGAACTGCTGACCGAAAGCGGCTCGATTTTCGTACAGATTTCCGATGAGAACGTCCACCGTGTGCGCTGTTTGATGGATGAGGTGTTCGGGGTAGAGAATTTCGTTAGACTCATCACCTTTACCAAAACCGGAAGTATGGTTTCTAACGAACTTGGACGCACCAGCGACTATCTGATTTGGTACACAAAGGATAAAACGGTTCTCAAATATAGACCACTCTACGACCAAAAGTTGCCTGACGATTTTTACAGCAATGTAGATTTGTCCGATGGCAGGCGACGGAAAATCACTCATCAGGAAATGGTGGATATGACGCTATTGCCCGACGGCGGGCGAGTATTCCAGTTGGTCAGCCTTGAAAGCGCCGGTCCGCCGAGCGAAGACACCCCACTCGACTTTCAGGGCAGAGTATTCAGACCAAGTTCGAATAGACATTGGAGCCTTATTTACCCGGAAGGGATGCATGGTGCACTCAAATCCGGCCGTGTGATTCAGGATGGTCAGAAACTGCGCTGGAAATACTACATTGACGACTATCCGCTCAAAGTGATGTCAGAAGTATGGACGGATACGG
>JBBFLK010000024.1 GCA_037479115.1 Anaerohalosphaeraceae bacterium
GTCTGTCATGCAGCGGATCCTCTTTGGGGGGATACGATGTTCCATGGCCATCCCACAAGAAAGCAAAAAAAAGATTGACAGAACTCAACCGTCTTTCATAATGGAAAAAAGAAAATCTGCGAATCGTTTTGGATTCTTTTTCAGAAGACCGCTTTTCCTCTCATCCACAAAGCGGTCTTTTTTTACGTCCTGTCGGGTGCGGTTTCCGCCGCATCGGTTCGTTCACACACCGCTGTTTTATCCTGCTGAGTCGAGACAGGCGATTCCGAAGGGCTGATTTCTCCGAAAAGGTACTGAGCAACGGCCCGATAGTCGTCGGCCCCATGACAGGATGGTTCATATTCGAAGATGGTTTTGCCGTAACTGGGGGCCTCCGCGAGCTTGATGTTGCGGCGAATCTGAACAGGCACCACAGATGCTCCGGACCAGGGCGTTCGGTTCTGCCGAGCGGATTCGAGAAACCGCTCGATGTCATTCTTGACCTCCGCGGACAGACTGGTTCGGCTGTCATACATGCACATCAGAATCGCCTTGACCCGAAGGGCCGGATTGATTCGCTGATTGACCAGCCGAATCGTCTGAAGAAGTCGGCCGAATCCCTGCAGGGCCAGAAAATGCGGCTGGATGGGAATCAGTACTTCCTCCGCCGCCGCCAGGGCATTGAGCGTCAGCAGCCCCAGCGACGGGGGACAATCGATGAAAACATAATCAAACTGCTCGCGAAGCGGCTCGAGGGCGTTACGGAGAATCGTTTCCCGTCCGACCTCATTGACCAGCTCCGTTTCAGCTCCGACTAAATCAATCCCGGAACTGAGCAGCCAGAGATTAGGGCGGCTTTGAATCAGGGCTTCCTGAACACTCCGTGTGCCGGTCAGAACCGAATAGGAACCGGAGGGAGAGGTCTCGGCATCGGCCCCCAGATGAATCGTCAGGTGGGCCTGCGGGTCCAGGTCAATCACGAGTGTACGTTTGGCGGACTGAGCCAGGACCGCCGAGAGATTAGCGACCGTCGTCGTCTTGCCGACGCCGCCTTTCTGGTTCAGGACCGCCAGAATCCGGCAGGATGAAGAGGGACGGAGGGGGGCTTCAGGGCTGGACATGGCTGACCGTTCCTGATTCTTTCTTGCGACGGTACACGGCATCAAGTACCCCATTGACAAAACGGGGAGACTGGACGCCGCCGTATTTTTTGGCCAGTTCAATGGCCTCGTTGATGGCGACTTTTTCAGGGATATCCGGACAGAACAGCAGCTGATAAACCCCCAGGCGGAGGATGCTTCGGTCCACCATGGACAGCCGGTTCACGTTCCATTTTTCAGCCGAGGCGGCGATTTCCTCATCGCAGCGGCGCCAATGTTCCCAGGCCCCCCGCGTCCACTGTTCGGCCAAGTGCACAACAAGCTCGTCATCGCTGTTTTCCCGGAAAAAACGAGCCAGCAGAGGCAGGACCTGCTCGCCCTGCACATCCAGCTGGCAAATGGCCTGTATCGCTAATTCCCTGGCTCTGCTTCTGCGATCCACCGCTCATCCCTGAAAAAAATGTGAAAAGAACATTCTGATTTCCACGGCCTTTTAAAGGCGGCTGAGGAGGTCGGCCATCTCCATTGCCGCCATGGCGGCAGCAGCGCCGGCATTGCCCTGCTTGGTGCCCGCCCGTTCGATGGCCTGCTCGAGCGTCTCACAGGTGAGCACCCCGAAGATAGCCGGCGTTTTGCACTCAAAATTGATTTGCCCGACACCCCGGCTGATTTGCTGACAGACGAGGTCATAATGGGTGGTTTGTCCGCGGATAACGGCCCCCAGGCAGATGACGGCAGCGTATTTTCCGCTGTCGGCCAACCGGCGGGCCACCGGAGTAATTTCGACGGTCCCGGGAACCCAGACAACCGTTATCTGTTCATCTTTGGCTCCATGACGCTGCAGGCAGTCAATCGCCCCGCCGAGCAGACGGGAGGTAATGAATTCATTGAATCGGCTGACCACAATCGCATACTGGCCGCTGCCGGCTGTTAACTGACCTTTGATTTCCTGAATCATATGCTCTGCTCCCAACCCAAAGACTTCACCCTTTGTTTCCTGCGGTCTCCTGAAGCCGATTTTTTATCGGACGCCTTTTTGCACAAACCAGAACGGACCTGAAAAAAATCCGGACCGTGCTGTTTCTTAACTTATGCGATTATAAGGGCTTATCCGGAGTAAGGCCAGAAAAAAGTTTTTGCAATCCTCAAAAACGCCCTTGTCAGAAACCAACCCGCCGTTTGAGCCGATACAGAAACGGCAGACAGCCCGCCGCCGGGCAGCTGCGATGAGAAGAACAGCAAGGCCTTCAGGAGAAAGCACTTATGATAAATGAAAACTCGTTTCGCGACCCGGATGAGCACCCGTGGGACCAGGCCGACGTGATTGCCTGCGAGGCCTTTGAACTGTATGAAAAAGGGCAGATGCAGGAGGCCCTCGAAAAGCTCACAGAGGCCATCGAAATGAATCCGTCTTACGGGGCCTGGTATTTTAACAAAGGCCTGACGCTGGATGCACTGGAGCGGTATGAGGAGGCGATTGAGTGCTACCTTCGGGCGATTGAACTGTGCGGGGAGGATGTAGAGATTCTCAACTCCCTGGCGGTCGATTATACACGAACCTGCCAATATGACCTGGCGCTGGAGATTTTTGAAAAAATCGAGGAGATGGACCCGGGGTATGAGCCCTGCTACTGCAACCGGATTATTACCTATACAGAACTGGAACGATATGACAAGGCAGAGGAGATGTTTTATCTGGCTCAGCAGATTGAGCCGGATTGTCCCATCTGCTTTTACAATATCGGCAATGCCCTGTTCAGCCAGGGACGCTATGAGCGGGCGATTTGGTGCTGGCAGCGAACCGCCCATCTGGATGGGAATCATCCGCAGATTTATTATCGGATTGCCCAGGCGTGCTGGGCGGCCGGACGCCGGGAGGAGGCCCGTGAGTATTTTTTGAAGGAAATCCGCCGGGAGCCGGGGAATCTGGAGGTGATTCTGGACTTCGGGATTTTCCTGCTCCAGCAGGGGGATATCGAAGCGGCCAAAGAAAAATTCAATCGGCTGCTCGAACTGGAACCGGAGTATGCGCCGGCCTGGTTCTATAAGGGCGAACTGGTCCTGAATCTGGGCCGGCCGGAAGAGGCGATTGAGTATTATCAGCGGGCCCTCGGAGCAGACCGAAAACTGAAAGGCCCCCGTTTTCGTCTGGCTCAGCTTTGTGCAGAAAAAGAACCGGAGAAGGCGATTCAGTACCTGCATCAGGAGATAAGCACGGATTTGGATGAGCCGGATGTCCTGCTGGCAATGGGCTGGCTGAGCGCCCGGCTGGGGCAGCACGAGACGGCCTGCCGGTGTTTTCTGCGGGTGCTGGACCAGGACCGGATTGAACCGCTGGCGTTCTACGGACTGGCCCTGTGTCTGGCGGTGCGGCGGGAATACGATGCGGCCGAGCAGTGCCTCAAGCAGGCCGTGTCGCTCAAGCCCGACCTGCCGGCGTTTCATCTGGCAGGCGCCTGGCTGAGCCTTCAGCAGCAGCAGTGGGAACAGGCCCTCCGGCGGGCGGAACTGGCCCTCGAAATTGAGCCGAAAAATCGGGCCCTGCAGAAATCCTGTCGGCAAATCCGACGCGCAGTGCAGGCGGTAAAATACAGAACGAAAATTAATAATCTACTCTCCAAAGCCCGCCGGCTTGTCCGCTTCAAACACACCCAATCCCTCTGCGCCGGCAAACCGCCCCGATAAGGCCGCACGACCATCCTCCGTCCGAAGGAAACGCTCCTCCTCTCTTCTCTGATGACTGATAACTGACGACTGATAACTGACGACTGATAACTGACGACTGATAACTGATTTTTCATCCTCCCCCCTGACCGCCGGAGTCCGCTCCTTTCGGCAGGGCAATCGGGATCGTCAGCGAAAAGACTGAGCCCTTCCCCACTTCGCTTTCCACCTCCACCGTACCGGCCAACAGTTCCGCCAGCTGTTTGCAGATGGCCAGCCCCAGCCCTGTGCCCGGCTCTTTTCGGGTCAGGGAGCCGTCCAGCTGGCGAAACTTCTCAAAGATATGCTCCTGCTGGTCCTTCGGAATGCCCGGCCCGGTATCGGCAACCGAAATACGGACGCTTCGTTCATCCGGCCGGCTGACATGAATCTGGATGCGGCCCTCCTCCGGCGTAAACTTAACGGCATTGCTGAGCAGATTGTACAGAATCTGCTGGACCTTGCCCGGGTCCGTCTGAACCAGCGGCAGATTGTCCTCCATCAGAAGCCGAACCTTCAGCCGCTTCTGCTCCGTCAGCGGAGAAAAGAACGCCACCAGCCCCTCGCACAATTCCTTGATACTGGTTTTTTCGATGTGCAGAACCATTTTGCCGGATTCCGCCTTGGCCAAATCGAGCAGGTCATTGATGAGATTCAGCAGCGACCGACCGCTGGTGATGATGTTTTCCGCCCAGCGGCGGCACTTGTCCGGGTCTGAGGCCGGCTTCTCATAAAGCAGCTGCGCAAAGCCCAAAATGGCATTCAGCGGCGTGCGGAACTCATGCGACATATTCGCCAAAAACTCACTCTTGAGTTTGTTGGCCTTGTACAGCTCGATGTTCTTTTCCGACAGCTCGGCAATCTTGGCGTCCAGCTGCCGATTGGCTTCCTGCAGTTTCTGCTGCGACTGAAGCAGATTGTCCAGCATATGATTGAAGGCATCCGAAAGCCGTTCAAATTCATCACCGGTGCGGATGGCGCTGCGAATCTCCAGATTTCCCTCGGCAATATTGTTCACCAGTCCGCGCAGCTGCCGCACAGGGCGAAGAATCACCCGCTGGGTAATCATATAAAACGCGATGACCGCACCGGTCCCGGCAATCAGGCCGGCAAAAATCACACACAGCTGATTCATCAGGGCCGTGCGGGCCGTCTCACGGGGCAGCATCCGCACCACCAGCACCCCGATTTGCTGATTGAGGTTAAACGGGGCGGCCGAGCCGTCTTTGGAATGACACTGCAGGCAGGTATCTTTGGCCCGAACGAGCCGAAGATAATGATTGCGGGGCGGGCGGGCATGCTCTTCATACCAGGCGGCGTCCTGCACATGTTCATCCTCCAGCAGCTCCTCCAGCTTCTCCCGCTGCGCAGGGGTCAGGGCTTCCAGGGACTTCCGCTGCTGCTCCGTCTGGTCCAGACGAATCCAGCGAACCACATATTCATTCGGGTCCGCCGGATGGCCCAGCTCCGTCAGAAGCGGCCGTCCCCCCTCCCGCGCGGAGATTTGCTGGAAGTGCCGCTCAAAAATCAGTTCTGTGATGGCCCGCCCGGCATCCAGCACACTTTTCTGAGCGAGCTTTCCCATCCAGAAATAGGGAATGGAAAGAGCCAGGATCAGCGTCAGCAGCATCGCTCCCCCGAACAGCAGCCGGCACTTCTCCGCCAGGGACAGCGAACGAATCCGAACCGACCGGACGGCTTCCGCAGCCGCTCGAGACAGCCATGACCGCAGAGACTTCATTCGTTACTGCATTTCCGCCTGATTCTTGGGCTCCTGATGATGCCGCTGAACGCGAAGATTCAATTCCTGCAGCTGGGCGGGGTCCACATCGCTGGGCGCCCCAGTCAGCAGACACTGGCCCCGCTGGGTTTTCGGAAAGGCAATCACATCCCGAATATTATCCGTACCCGTCAGCAGCATGACCAGCCGGTCCAGACCGAAGGCAATCCCGCCGTGCGGCGGCGCCCCGTACTCGAGGGCCTTCAGGAAAAATCCGAACCGCTCTTCCGCCTGCTGACGCGTGATTTTCAGCAAATCAAACACCTTGGCCTGGACAGCCGGCTGGTGGATACGAATTGAGCCCCCGCCGACCTCCGAACCGTTGACAACCAAATCATAGGCCTGGGAGCGGATATGGGCCGGGTCGGTATCCAGTTTGGGCAAATCCTCCGGAACCGGAGCCGTAAAGGGGTGATGCATCGAATCATACCGCTTTTCCTCCTCATTCCACTCAAACAGAGGAAAATCCACCACCCAGGTAAACCGAAAATCATTCTCTTTAATCAGACCCAGCTCCTTGCCCAGCCGCACTCGAAGCGGCGCCAGGGCCTTGTTGACTATGGCCGGTTTGTCCGCCACCAATAGAATCAAGTCATCCGCTTTAGCCTCAAACCGTCTCAGAATCTCCTGCTGCTGCTCGGGCGTAAAGAACTTCACCAGATTGCTTTTCAGCTCCAGCCCATGTCCCGATTCTGAAGGGGCTACTTTAAACCAAGCCAGTCCTTTGGCCCCCAAATCAGTAACAAAATCCGTCAGGGTTTTTTCAATATCGCTTCGGGAATATTTGCCGCCTCCGGGTGCACAGAGACCCTTGACGATTCCGCCCTTCTGGACGGCATCCGTAAAGACTTTGAACGAACAGGCCGCCGCGATATCACTGATATCCTTCAGTTTCATCTCAAACCGCAAATCCGGCCGGTCGATGCCGTATTCCTCCATTGCCTGCTGGTAGGTCATCCGCGGCACCGGCAGCGGGACCTGAACCCCCAGAATCTCCTGGAAAATGCGGGCAATCAGCCGCTCATTGACCGTCATCACATCGTCCGCGGTCACAAAACTCATTTCGACATCAATCTGGGTAAACTCCGCCTGTCGGTCGGCCCGCGGGTCCTCATCCCGAAAACAGCGGACAATCTGGAAATAGCGTTCACAGCCGGCCACCATCAATATCTGCTTGAACAGCTGCGGCGACTGCGGCAGGGCATAAAACATCCCTTTGCACAGCCGGCTTGGAACCAGAAAATCCCGCGCCCCTTCCGGGGTGCTTTTGCCCAGCATGGGCGTTTCCACTTCCCAGAACCCCTGCTGGTCAAAATAGTCGCGGGCAATCTTGGCTACCCGGTGACGCACCTGCAGCCGCTTCTGCATCGAACGGCGGCGCAGGTCAATATACCGATACGCCAAACGCAGCTCTTCATTGACCTGCTCGGCGTTATCCGGGTCAAACGGCGGGGTCTTGGCGGTATTCAGGACCGTCAGCCGATGAATCACCACTTCAATCTGTCCGGTGTCCAGCTTCGGATTTTCCAGTCCGGCCCCGCGGGCGCGGACCTTGCCTTCGCAGGCAATCACCCATTCACAGCGAAGGGTCCTAGCCAGCTGGTGACTGTCCGCATCGCATTCCGGGTCAAATACAATCTGAACCAGACCGCTGCGGTCCCGCAAATCCACAAAAACGAGATTGCCATGATCGCGGTAGGAATTGACCCAGCCGCAGAGTGCCACTTCCTGACCAATATGCTCCGGCCGGAGCAGACCGCAATGATGTGTTCGTTTCAAATTGCCCACCTTTCCATACTCAACCAATTTGACAGTTCCTGCCGTTTGACAAACTGGGCAGGATAGCCCAAAAAGCCGCTTTCGTCAACGTCCATTCCGCAAATTTAGACCACAGCCCCCTTCCATATATTTGCCCTTTTGTCAAATCCGGCTGAGTTAAAAATCTCTGTATGCCGCCCAGCCGGCTCCTATACAAAATGTTCAGAAACCGTAAGATTTTTTCTTTTATCGGACCTCGCTGATTTTCCCTCCTAACCCCTTAAGATTTATTGATTTACCATTCTTTTTCGTGTAAAATGCAGCCATATACATACGGAGTCTTTATGCAGATTCTACCTCAATGGGGCCAGAAACATTTTAGGGAGAAATCCATGAACCGAGCTGGGAGGCCGAAAGTACACTGCCGCTTTTCTGTTCACAAACTTCAGACAGTCCATATCTCCGGACTGGCCTGCGGATTCCTGATTCTTCTTGCCGGCCTTCTGTCGGCCGCCAAAGAAGAGTTTGCTGAACCCGCCGTCAGCCCTGAACAGGAAATCCTCGAAAAAATTGCCGAACAGGAAAAAAAGACTGAAACCAAAACAACACAGGCCAAAGGAAGAATCTCTCCCGAAGCCCTCGTCGAGTTTCTGCCTGCGGATGACACGCCTCGTTATGCCGTCCGGCAGATTCAGATTCAGGGAAATCGGGTTCTGACAACGACAGAACTTCTCCAAGACATTCCGGTTGTTTTTGACAGCACCGGACGCTATCAGCTTCCTGCGGAGCCGGCTGCCCTCTATGATTTCCGGGACATTCGGCGTCTGATTGCCCAGCCCGGAGAAGCCGGAACCGTCTCGGCGCGGACCATTCAGGGGCTGACCCAATATCTCCTTCAGGTGTATCAGAAGCACAACTACGCGGGTATCTATGTCTATGTCCCCGCAGAGGCCTTCGGCCCGGACGGGGCGATTCGACAGGGAATCCTGCCGATTCAAATTCTCGAGGCCCGGGTTCAGACGGTCAGCCGTCAGTCATTCACGCCGGACCTGCAGCCCGCTTCCCGAACCTATCTGCGCGAAGGCCTGATGGAGGAGTGGTCCCCCGTCAAAAGCGGCACCGTGCTCAATCAGAAAAAACTCAACGACTTTCTTGGGGTGATGAATCTCAATCCGGACCGGTATGTATCCGCCCTGATCAGCAAAGGCACCGAGCCCAATGCACTGTCGGTCCAATACAATGTCTATGAAGCCAACCCCTGGCACTGGTTCCTTCAGGTGGACAATTCCGGAACCGACGACCGCAAATGGGCCCCGCGCATCGGCTTAATTCACACGAATGCTCTCGGGTTTGACGACCGGTTTACCGCCATTTATCAGGCCAAGCCCGAGCGCGGTTTCGAGGACGAATTCTCCGTGTACAGCAGCTACGACTTTCCGCTGCTGACGCCGTTCCTGAGGGCCAGTCTGTTCGGGGCCTACAGCGAATACAACAGCCAGGGCCTGGGTACATTTGATTTTCTGGGTCGCGGATATTTCTACGGCACGCAGCTGCGCTGGCATGCTCTCCAGCACAACGGCTGGTTCTTTGACGTGACCGGCACCCTCATTCAGGAGGAAAGCCGGACCAGTCCGCTGCTTGTGCAGACCTCCGAAGTCCGGATGGACCTGTGGGGCTGGGGCGTCGAACTGTACAAGACCGAAGACCGTGCCGAAACGTTTGTGAGCTTCTCCCAGCTGCAGTCGTTTGAAACGTCCGGCGATTTCCTGACCGTTCGCGGGTCCGGAGCCGCTGATGAGGATTTTGCTGTGTACACGGCCGCTGTACGTCACAGCCGATACCTGGATGCGGGCAAAGTGCACCGGCTCAGCGGGTCGTTCTCCTGGACGGGTTCCGACGGACGGATGGTGCCTTCGCGGATGTCCGCCTTCGGCGGGATGTACACCGTTCGCGGATACGACGAATACGAAGTCATTGCCGACGGCGGTATTCTGGCTTCGCTCCAATACGAATATGACCTTGTTCAGGCCGACCGGGTCCGCAGCGGAAATGACCGCTCCGCCGCGTCTGAGCCCAAACCGTTTCTGCGCAAACTGGCACCGGCGGTGTTTCTGGACTACGGCCAGGCCCGTATCAGAGATGCTTTGCCTTTTGAACAGACGGATACGGAGCTGTGCTCCATCGGCGGCGGACTCATCACCGAGCTGGGAACCCATCTGACCGGCACTGTGTATGCCGGCTATCCGCTGATTGCCACGGAAAACACTCGGGAAGGGAAAGGTCGGCTGCATGCCGGCATTTTGATACGCTGGTAAACCGTCAAAAAAAGATTCGAACGAACCAGAACAATCTTTCAAGAAAAAATAAATTGAGGGGAATACAATGAAAACTTTTGCTCAGTCTCTTTCGGCTCTCACGGTGCGTCAGGCCACTTCTCTTCTGCTGATTGTCTGCACGCTTCATCTGAACATCGCTCAGGTCCGGGCGATGAGCGGAGCGGAGCCGCAGACCGGCAATGTCTCTGTCGGTCCCATCGCCGCCGAGGGCGTAACCACCGTAACGGTCAATGCCGGTGCCGGTCCCGCCAAGGCCGTCATCAACTGGCAGGACCTGAACATCAGCGACAAGCAGACCCTGCAGTTTGTCCGGGACGGCGGAGCATTTGTCGTCCTCAACCGGGATTTGCAGTCGTCGGCCACCCGTATCGACGGCACCATTCTGGGCAATCAGGGACATATCATCATCGTTAATCAGAACGGCGTCGTCTTCGGCCCGACCGCTTCGGTTCAGGCCGCCAAGTTCACCGCCGGTGCGATGACCATCAGCGACCAGGACTTCCTGACTCAGGACACGCTGAAGTTTATCGTCACCGACGGAGCCGTCAAAAACCTCGGCACCATTACCGCCGAGCAGGTGGCCCTGATTGGACGGGAAGTCATCAACCGCGGAATCATCCAGACCCCGGCCGGCGGCTTTGTCCTGCTGGCCTCGGCGGATGAGGTCTATCTGGCCGAGAGTCAATCCAGCCCCGTGCGGGTCCGGCTGGCTTCCGCTCCGGAATCCTCCGCCCTTGTCGTCAATGAAGAGAACGGGAAAATCGAATCTCCGGCCGGCACCATTATTCTGGCCGCCGGCGACCTGTACGTACAGGCCCTTGATGACCTCAAAGGTCTGGGGGCCTCTGTGCAGACTGAAACAGGCCGCGTCGGCCAATTCGGCACGGTCTCGGCGGATGCTCAAGAAGGAAACGGAGGCCGGGTCGCCCTGACGGCGGGGGAAGCGGTCATTCTCGGTTCGGAGAGTGTTACCTCCGCTAACGCCGCCCAAAACGGCGACGGCGGACAGGTGATTGTCTTTTCACCGCAGACCGCTCTGTTCAGCCAGGGTGCTCAAATCCAGGCCAAAGGCGGTTCGGAATCCGGCAGCGGCGGTTTTGCCGAACTGTCCGGCAAAGCTTATACCGAAACGGCCGGCGATGTGGATTTGACGGCCGCCAACGGCCGCAAAGGAACCTTCCTCCTGGACCCCCGAAACATTAAAGTCGTCGCCTCCGGAACCGAAGAAGGCATCTTCTATAATTCCTCCGACATCTGGAAACCGCTGGACAGCGATTCCGGCGACAACCAGTATTCGCGCCTGCCGATTGAAAAACTCGAGCAGTATCTGTCCTACAGCTCGGTCATTCTTGAAACCGATTATTCGAGCCGCTGCGAATCCCAGACCGGATGGGTCTGGTTCGATGCCGGACGGGATGTTCAGAACAGCGCCGATACATCCCTGACCGTCAATGCCAAGAACTGGATTAAACTGGACAGCGGAATCCGCTTTACCGGCTCCGGCGATATTACGTTAAATGCCGACACCGACATTACAGTCAACTCGGCTGTTCAGACCGGCGGCACACTGAACCTGAACGCCGACCGCCATATCACCGTCAACGCCCCTCTGACCGCCGGCGGAAATATGAACCTGATTGCGGATAACAACCACGACGTCAACGGCGATTTGAAAACCTCTGCGGCGGCTCCGCTGACCGCCTCCGGCCATATTGACCTGAAAGGCAATGATATTGATCTGGGTGCGGCCGTGACGGCCGGCGGAAACCTGACTATCACAGGCCGGGATTGTCTGAATCCGGAACCGGTCTGGGGCAACATCCATGCCCGCAGCACCCTGACCGCCGGCGGCAATATTGAAATCTCCGTCACCGGCGAAGAAGAACTCTATCAGTGGGTTCCGACCGGCTACTACTCCGGCTATTATATCACAACAATCCGATACAACCCCGGCACGATTACGCTGGACGGCGACGTGACCGCCGGCGGAAACATCGCCCTGTACAATGACACCTATGCGACCAATGTGACCGGAAACGGCGTGACCCTGCAGGCCGGCGGCGATATCCTGCTGAAAAATGACGGAATCCCCAGCTCGGAAAAAGACAACTGCACCCTGCTGCAGGGCGAACACTATCTGGCCCTGATTGCCGGCGGTCAGATTCAGGCCGAAAACACCCTCATTCAGGTGACCGGCAGCACGCTCAAACTTCAGCAGACGCCGGACCTGAATCTGAAAAACTTCACCTTCGGCAATCAGAACAACACCGATCTGATTGCCAACAGCACAGGCGGCTCCGTCATCATAGTTGATGCCGCCAACGGCGGAAAAAACCAGAATGCCGCCGACCAGTGGAAATCCATCGAATCCACAGCTCAGCAAAACATCACCCTCCAGGGCAGCGGAGATATTCGAACCAAGACGCTGCGGGCCTATGAAGGCAGCATCCAGGTCACGTCCTCCAACGGCGACATTCTCGGCTCGGAAACGATTGCCGCTGACCGCGGGAATATTACCCTCCAGGCCAAAGACGACATCATTCTGGCCAAAGACGTCACCGCCGGCGGCAACATCAAAATGTCCGCCTCCGACTATACCATTTATCTGGGAGGCAACACGACGGCGGCCGGATATGTCTGGCTGACCGCCAATACGCGTCTGAACGGCACCGGCGACCAAAAAATTCAGGCCGGCACCTGGATGCGGGCGGACGGCTCTGTCCGCAAGACAACCGCCGGCGATTTGAATCTGGCCGGCGGCAGCGGAATCTACCTGGCCGACGATGTCAGCACCGTCTGGGGAGACCTGATTTTTGAAAATCCCGTCATCGCCTTTGGACTCGGGCATCAGACGTTTGATGCGGACGGCAGCGGGAAAAAACTGACTGCAAAGGGTTCTATTCAGAAAACAAGAGCCGGCGATTTGACGCTCGACGGCGGCTGGAACGCCGGATATGAGATTGAACTGGGCGGCGACGTGACGGTCAGCAGCGGCAGTCTGTATCTCGGCGAGAACGGCACCTTCCACGACAAAACGCTTGCCGCCGCCGGCAGCAGACTCCAGGCCGCTAAAGGCGATATCCGCGCCGCCAATACCCTGACCGGTCTGGGTGATCTGACGCTTCAGGCGGGGGATGATATTCTGGTTTACGGCGACCTGAACGCCGCCGGACATCTGGCGATGCAGTCGGGCATGGTTGCCGGCCAGGCCTCCGAGATGACGGTCTATGGAAATGTCACCGCCGCCGGTATGAATCTGCGGGCCGGAAACGGGGCACTGGACGGCTACCTTTTGGATACCATTACCATCCACGGCGACACCCAGGCCCTCCGCGGCAGCATCGATATGATTTCCGATGACCATATCCGGCTGGACGGACAGGTCTTTGCCGCCGGTCACATCGGACTGTATGCCAACGCCGACAAATCCAAAGGCGGGCAAATCGGTGATGTTCGGGTCGGCGGCGACCTGACTGCAGGCCGACACATTCAAATCGACGCTGCCGAGAACACGATTTATCTGGGCGGCAGCGCCTATGCGATTGACTATATTCACCTGATGGCCAATACAAAGCTGAACGGCTTCGGCGACCAGGTTCTTCATGCCGGCCGCTACATTCAGGCCGACGGGTACGTCCGCAAATGCACCGCCGGCGACCTCTGGCTGTGGGGACTGGGCTTCAATGAGCTGTTCCGCTCGATCGACCTGCGGCACCAGAACAGCGGGCCGGCCCTGAGCACCCATCAGGGCAATCTGTGGGTCCTCGGCAAACACGATATTCAGATTGCCGGCGACATCACCACCTTCGGGCCGGACGGTTCGGGCTGGACTCCCACGGCCGGCTGCTTCTACGGCGTCTGGCCGACCGGCGGCGTGCTGCTGTACTCGATGACCGGACGTATCTACTCCGGCACTTCGGAGGGGCTGAATGTGAATATTACCGGCAGCTCCGACCACAAAGCCGGATTGGGTGTGGTCAACCCGCTCTACTACTTCAAAAACGGCTCCCAGGTCGAGCAGTTCGACCGGCTGGCGATTGCGGTTATCAGCGAGGAGAACCTTGTTCTCGGCCCCTCCGGCTCTCTGAACGCCTTCGGCAGATACTACAGCGATGTGGATGACCGGGATACCCTTTTCCTGCTCGACAGTCCGGCGGAAATCGGCGGCTATGACCGCAACCCGGGTGTACCTTTTGATGCAGCCGTCTATCTGGCCAGCACGGCCGGCAATGTTCAAATGGATATGAAAACCCGGATTCGCTCTTGCGAAGACGCACCTGTTCTTCCCGTCGCCCTCGCGGATGAAAGCCCTGACGGAATGGTGCCGGTCGAAGAAACCGTGCAGCTTGTGTCCAAAGGTGCGATGGTTATCGACGCCTATGATTCTGTTCTTCCCTTCGGGACAGACTTCAGGATTTCGCTGGCCGGCAACGGCATCACCAGTGATGTCGGCGACCGCCTCGAGGTTGTCTCCCGCATCACCGAATGGCGGGCGGACGCCTATGGTCGTCTGCCGTATGCCGACCCGGCGGAAGGGGAAGGCCCGTTCCCGGCCGGATACAACTATGTCCTCCGCGGAGCCGGTCTGGAAAACCCGGAGATTACGGACGGTCGGGCCTGGGTTTTTGATGAGCCGGAAACGCCGGTGCCTGCCGGCGAAGTCGCTCCGCTCTATCGGCCGGAAGAACCGCGTCTGGGCGGCTGTCCGGTGGAGATGGACGCGGCGGCGGCGGAGCTGGGCATTCATTCCGACCAGCTCCAGGTGGCGATTGCCAACTCGCTGGCCCTGAACCCGACCCTAAACCCCTGCAGTGCCTGTGCTCAGCTGATTGGCGCTGCCAATATCCTCAAGGACAGCGAGCGGATGGCGGCTGTTGCAGCCGTTTTCGAGCAGATTGCCCCGGCGGATATGCCCTTCACGCCTGAAATGGGTGCGGTCATTGCTTCAGCCTTTGCCCAGCAGGCCCAAACCGACACACGGTACGCCTCTGCAATGGAGTTTGTGGATGCGTTTGTTCGGTACGTCACCATCCTCGATCGTCAGCTTCAGGCCCCCATCGGCGACCCGGTGGCCTTCGCCCTGAACCGATACGGCAGCTCGCTGATGAGCCGCAACAGCAACATTGCGGCCTATCTGCTGATGCAGATTCAGCAGTAAACGACCCCACCCTGAATGAAAAAGCCCTTCGGACCAAACCCCGAAGGGCTTTTTTCTTTAACCCCTGATTACCTGTCTTCTTGTATCCCTGTATTCCTTATTTTTGATACGCTATCGGCACCAGGCACAAAAACCGAGCAGGCATCGAAGAGGACAGATTCCGAAACTGATGCACCTCATTGGCCGCCACCAGCAAGGCATCGTGAATCTTTAAGGGCACTGCGCCATCTTCTCGAACAACGGCCACTTCCCCACTCAGCACCAAAACCTCATGTTCAAAATTATGCCGGTGATAAGGAGTATGCCCGCCGGGCTCCAGTTCAAACACCCGCATGGCAAACGTCGGGGCCTGCTCCTTCGGGCCGAAAACCACTCGCACCTTGACATCCTTCGCCCCTTCCATCTGAACGGGTTCTGCCGGCACACTCTCGATATTCTTGATAATCATTCATCTGTTCCTTTCTTTCCTTTTTTTGTCTGATTTAACCTGTCTGTCCTTCACTCTGTCCGAAAATCCGCTGTCTTCTTTATCGGACTATCCGCTCTGTTTTGGCTCTTTTTTTCATCGGGAATCGCCCTCGAGTTAAGCAGTTTGCCTATTTTGTCGTCCTCTCAAATGTTATGTAGATTTTACACAGGATGGCTAAAACAGGCAAAAGAAAGGATTCATTCATTTTATGAGAATGTCTGCCAATACATCCCGTTGGGTCAGTCTTTTGAGTTTTCTGCTCTTGTCCGCACCTCTATGGGCCTCTTTTCAATCAGACCAGCCCCTTTCTCGAAAACTCCGCGGCATCGCCCGCCTGTATATGGCCTACGGGGAGTATAATAAGGCCGAAGGGTATCTGCTGCGTGCCCTCCAGTCCAGCCGGTCCGATAAAGCCTCCGAGAGCGAAACAGCCGTTTGTATGGTTGATTTGGCGACGCTTTATTCGTATCAGGACCGATTAGCCGAATCTGAAGAGCTTTTTTGGAGGGGCTTGGCTGCTCAGCAGAAGGCCCTCGGGCCCGACCATCCTTACGTGGCCCATACCCTTCGGAACCTCACGGCCGTCTATATTCGCCGGCATCAGCTGGACCGAGCGGCGGAAACCCTCGAATGGGCCTTTGAGATTATTCTGAAACATCACACACCCGACAACCGAATCGTGACCCCTTTTTATATCGATCAGGCCGTTCTCCTGACCCGAATGGGGGTTTGGGATGAGGCGGAAGCAATCTTCCTCGATATGCTCGAAAGAGTCTGCGCTGATTTCGGCCAAAACCATCTTTATACTGCCCAGGTGCGGAAAGGACTGGCGGAACTTTATTTGGAAACCGGGCAATACAGCCTGGCCGCCGAACAGATGGAACAGGTTTTGACGATTCAGCAGAGTATTTACGGACAAACGCATCGCATGCTGCTGGATTCCTATCTGCTCGGGGCAAAAATCTGCCGGCTTCAGGGGGATTTGCAGCAAATGCAGGCCTATTTTGACAAAGCCCTGTCCGCGGTGCTCCCTTCCGGGGACATCATTGCAACAGCCCGTCTTTACGAACAAATGAATCATATTCGCTCTGCGGACTTTATCGCCGCCGCCGTCAAAAACGATACTCCCGCTGAATCCGCCGGATAATTGGCTTACTTTTTCTCGATTTCCCTCTTTTCTCGGACACCCTATATATTGTACGTTGTCTATTTCGCCCATTTCCCCAAAAACGGACAGCACTTCTTTTAAATTAGGACAGGTAAAAAACCAGATTTTAGACTTGCCGGATTGATTTTCTGATAAAAACAGGAGAAAATCGGAGCGAAATATCGCTTCTCAAAACTTGCTCTTTTTTTAAAGATTCGAACCGTATGACGCCGATAACAGCATAGTCAATGAGAAAAAACAGCCCGGACGCAGCAAGCAGACATACAATATATTGTGGTCTTCTGAAAATCAGAAGAAAACTCCTCAGAAAAAGGATTTGAGGGACCCGAAAAAACGGCTCCGGAAAGCCGGGAATCTTCAGGTCCGATAAGGAATGTCGGAGAAGAATTCCAAACGCTGTCAGGTATCACAATATGCAGAAAAAAAATCCTCAACCCCGTTCGACCAGCCGCCCCCTATCGGAAATGACCAATATGTCTGGACAGGAATGGATGAATCTCGACCTCGATGAGCTGCTTGGCGAGCCCACGCTGGAACATCTCCAGGCCAACCCCATCGGCCGTCTGCTGCAGCTGATTGCTTCCCTGCCGGAAGTCCGTCAGGAAAAAGTATTGCGTGCCCGAAGGGAAATTGCAGAAAACAACCTGGATATGGACCGTCGGCTGGATGCGGCCTTAGACCGCATTCTCGAAGAACTCATTATTGATGAATAGCCGATTGAACAGAATCAACGGCTATAAGCAGACAAACCTGTGTCCGCTGCAGTTTTTTTGTCGAAAGCCCGCCCCCCTTTTTCACATTCGAACGATTAATCCGGCTCCGGCGTATCCAAATCCACCGGCTGATACCCCGGCTGTTTGGATTTTTCTACTTCCTGATGATAAGCCGCGAGAATGGCATCCTGAATTTTTTTCCGGCAGGCCGCATTAATGGGGTGAGCAATATCCGCATGAAGCTTCATCCGTCCCTGCTGGTCCTGCTTGACGCGGTTGTCCTGCAGTTTAGCACCGCAATTGCTGCAGAATTTGGCCTTTAAGCTGTTTTTCCCGCCGCATTTGCCGCAGTGATCGGACATCTTCCGGGACGGCATCGCCACAAAAAGCCCCCCCGCTCCTTCAATAATTTTGATGTCCCGCACGACAAACTCATTATCGAGCGTCATCGAGCAGAACGCCTTCAGCCGATCGTCCTGATTGGCCACAAGTTTGACTCTGACTTCGCTGATTTCCATAAGGGTGCCTCACGAACAAATTACCATCTATTGTTGTTGACAATCCGGCAAAGGATGCCGAGATTCCTGTCAAGGAGTTGCCGGCAGGTTTGGATTTTGGCGTCGCAGTCTTTTTCAAAGAGCATAAACATCGCCGAACCGCTTCCGCTCAAACAGACCTTTCGTGCACAGAGCCGCTCAACCTCGCCCTTCAGGTCCGCCAGCTCCCTGTGCAGATGGAAACAGCTTGTCTGAAGCATATTTGCGCATATTTGGGCCAGAGAATCAATACTCTTTTTTGAAAGTGCCGCATTTATTTGCATACGAAGGGAGTCGAAAAGGGCCGGCTCATGTTTATAATTTTCATAAACCCTTTTTGTAGAAACACTTATGTTTGGAACAATCAAAAGAACCTGAAAATCCGGAAAATCAAGGATTTTTTTGATTTTTTCGCCCCTTCCGGTGCAGAAAGCCGTCGGCCCATTCAGAAAAAAGGCTACATCACTCCCAAGGCGACACGCCATATCGTGAATTACGGATTCCGGCAGATTCAGCTCAAAAAAACGATTGAGGCCCAGCAAAGCCGCCGCCGCATCACTGCTGCCGCTTCCCAGCCCCGTCCCTGCCGGGATATTCTTGCACAGCGTAATCCGCACAGGCAGCGGCCTTCCGATATGGCCGCAAACCTGCTGCCAGGCCTTCCAGACCAGATTGTCCGGCCCTTCCGGAACCGCATAAGCCCCTTGGCAAATCAATTCGATTCCATCACTGTCAGACGGCTCCAAGAGCAGTTCATCCATCCAGTCAATCTTGGCCATCACCGTTTCCAGCTCGTGATAGCCGTCCGCCCGTTTGCCGGCCACCAGCAGCGACAAATTGATTTTTGCGGGCGCCCGCACCAGAAGCCCATTTTCTTTTTGTTCGAACTGACCGTACTGCTCCGCCGCTGCATCCATCGTGTTCTCCTTGACTTTTCCGGAAGCAGTATATATCATCCCCGCAAAAAGAAAAGGGTTCAGCGGGAGCCGGCTTTGGAACAAACACAATCTGCATCAGCAAATCCGCCGTCTTTGCCCTGGTGGCACTGGCACCGCCGGCTTTATAACTGGGTGATTCACTTTGCCGAAACCCCGCACGGTGAGAAGGCCCTTTTTCTGCTGAGCCTGGCCGAATCAAGTTTTTTCCCGATTCCGCCGGATGTGCTTTTGGCCCCGCTGACCCTCGGAGCCCCCCGCAAATGGTTTCGATTTGCTCTGTCCTGCTCGATTGCCTCCGTCGTCGGCGGCATCCTCGGCTACGCCATCGGGATGTTTCTCTGGTCGGGCATCGGAAACTGGGTGATGACCCATTTGGCCCCGCTGGGATTTACGGAAGCCAACTTTGCCGCGTTTCAGAGATGGTATGACCGGTATGATTTCTGGATTGTCTTTACCTGCGGTTTTACCCCGCTGCCCTATAAGGTGTGCACGATTACGGCGGGTATTGCACAAATCAATTTTGCGGGGTTTGTGGTTGCCTCGCTGATAAGCCGTTCGGCCCGCTTTTTCCTGATTGCCGGGCTGTTCGGCTGGAAAGGTCAGGCTATCCGTCCCTTCATTGAAAAATATTTCAACTGGCTGTCTTTGGCCTTTATTGTCCTGCTGGCCGGCGGTTTTGCCGCTCTCAAACTCCTCCGCTGAATCACCGAACTTTTCCTTACCCCCCCCTGTAAGTCAATCCAATTGAGCGGGCTGCTGCCGACATAGGCGTACAGATTCATCCCATCGATGTACCCCGCCGGGTCAGGCTGAAGAAACCGGCCCAGCTGCGGCGAATAATCACGCATCCGGGAATAATACAGCTGTGCTGTACTGTCCCACCGCCGGCACAATTGAAAATTGAAAATCGGCAATTGACAATCTGAAGCCCCCGGCCCGTACGAAGCATATGCACAACTTTGCACAATCCGCCCCTGCCTATCGAGCAAGATCTGAACCGGACCGTATTCCCCGCTGGATTCCCGTAAAATCTGTCCTTTCTAAACAGACTCCGTCCCCGTGGGTGCAAGGAAAGGTAATTCTTCCAATGAAGGACTCCTTATCCGTCTGCCTTGGCCCTGATTTTCTCCTGCCTAATTGTTTACGACCGACCGCTTTGAGGCGTACTCTTGGAGCTCGTGATTAAAAGTACCACGCCCCCATCCGAATCCGTCAAGAAAAAAACAAAAATTTAAACTCTTCCTCCCCACCGGGCAGAGTGCAAACAAAAGGTCTGATGGGATAGTGTGTGTATTCAGGAAGGTTTTGCGGCTTCGACGGCCGGGCTCGGCAGACTTTCCGGGTGAAAATGCAGTCGAAGCAGGGCCGAAAGCATCATAAAATCCAGATAATAGTCCAGCGCTTCCGGGTCGGCCTGAAGCCATTTTTCCAGCCGTCGGATAAAACGCTCCTCCAAAAGGCCGTCCTGCAGCTTCAGCAGCAATATCCCCAGCCGCTCCAGCCGCGGCGACGGCGGCGGTACCGGTTCAATCACTTCCGAAAGCAGATTGTTCAGCTCGTCAATCTGCGACTGTATCGACTGAAGCTTTTCCGATTCTTTTTCCAACCCTTTTCCCCTTTTTTATAACTCGACGTCCGATTGATTTGGACGGATACTCTCCTTTATTATCGGCAAACGCCCCGCCCCGCTGAACCAAAAAGAGACCCCCAAACAAGAACCGGACAATATCAGTCGGCTTTACCCCTTTCTTCTTTCAGCCCTCCAGTGTCTTGCCGTCCAGCACTTTCCACGGCAGACCGTACCGGTTCAAATCCTCCATAAACGGGTCGGGGTCAAACTGCTCCATATTAAAGACCCCTGCTCCCTTCCATTTGCCCTCGAGCATCATCTTGGCTCCAATCATAGCGGGCACACCGGTTGTGTAGGACACCGCCTGCGCGCCGACTTCGCGGTAGCATTCCGCGTGGTCGCATACGTTGTAAATCATCATCTGCCGGCGCTTGCCGCCTTTGACCCCGTCAAAGATGCACCCGATGCACGTCTTGCCCTTGTATGTAACGCCCAGCGAGCCCGGGTCCGGCAAAACGGCCTTCAGAAACTGCAGCGGAATTATCTTGTGCCCTTCAAATTCCACCGGGTCTATCCGCGTCATTCCGACATTCTGCAGCACCCGCAGATGCGTCAAATACTGCTCGCCGAAGGTCATCCAGAACCGAATCCGCTTCAGGCCCCGAATGTGCTTGACCAGCGACTCCAGTTCCTCGTGATAAAGCAGATACGATGCCCGCGGCCCAACCTCCGGATAGTCAATATCCTTGCGGATGCTCATCGGCTCAATCTCAACCCACCGGCCGTTCTCCCAGTATTTGCCCTTCTGCGTAATCTCCCGAATATTAATCTCCGGATTGAAGTTGGTGGCAAACGGATGCCCGTGCTCGCCCGCATTGCAATCCACAATATCCACGTAGTGAATTTCATCATAGAAATGCTTCTGGGCATAGGCGCAGAATACATTTGTCACACCCGGGTCAAAACCGCTTCCCAGCAGAGCCATAATCCCCGCCTTCGCATAGCGGTCATGATAGGCCCACTGCCATTTGTACTCGAACTTCGCCTCGTCCTTGGGCTCATAGTTGGCCGTATCCAAATAATGGGTCCGCGTCGCCAGGCACGCCTCCATAATCGGCAAATCCTGATACGGCAGTGCGACGTTAATGACCAGCTCCGGTCGGTGCTTTTGAATCAGCGCAGCAACCTGTTTGGCGTCATCCGCATCTACCTGTTCGGTGACAATCGGACGGCTGACTTCCGAAGCAATCTTATCACATTTGGCTTTGGTCCGGCTGGCCAGCACAATTTCGCTGAAAACCTGCGGCACCTGGGCACATTTTTTTACGACTACATTCCCCACTCCGCCGGCACCGATAATCAACACTTTCGCCATAAAAACCTCTCAGTTTCTGAATTCATTTTTTCCCGGTCTGTTCATCCCGAAATATATCGTCTCGCTCCGAAAAAGCCAGAGTTTTTTCATCGGGCGTCCCTGCAGAAACTTTCCCGCCGCCCGATTATCCGGTTTCCCGTGAGAAACGGAGTTTGTTTGAGTTACTCTTTCAAAACCAATGCGGCGGCGCCGGTGATGCGGCTGTGTTTGACGGCCAGGAGGGCTTCATTGGCCTGCTCGAGGGGGAAGGCGGTGACTTCGGCCTTGAGGCCGATTTGGGCGGCGATGCGGAGGAATTCGCTGCCGTCGGCATAGGTGACGTTGGCGGTGCTTTGGATGGTGCGCTCGGACCAGAGCAGCTCGGCATAGTCCATCGGGGGGATGGGGTTGATTTTGCGGATGGCGTTGATGACGAGCTTGCCGCCTTTTTGGAGGTTTCGCAAAATCAGGGGGATGGCCTGGCCGATCGGCGTAAAATCGATGACTTTGTCCATTTTTTGCGGGGGATTGTCTTCAGTATGGCCCGCCCAGTCGGCGCCCAGGCGGAGGGCCTGCTGCTGATGCTCCCGGTCGCGGCTGAAGGCGAAGACCCGGCAGCGGGGATACAGGGCCCGCAGGACCTGGATGGTCAGGTGGGCGGAGGCCCCGAAGCCGAAGAGGCCGATGATTTGGCCATCTTCGATTTGACAGAGCCGCAGGGCGCGATAGCCGATGACGCCGGCGCACAAAAGCGGGGCTGTGTGCAGGTCATCCAGCGAGGGCGGCAGCGGATGGGCAAAGGCAGCCGGGACAGTCATCCGTTCGGTGTATCCGCCGTCGGCATCCAGACCGGTCCAGAGGGCTTTTTCGCAGAGATTTTCCAGTCCGCGGGTGCAGAAGGAGCAGGTGCGGCAGGATTTCCACAGCCAGGTGACGCCGACGCGGTCGCCGATTTGAAAGTTGCCGACGCGGGGGCCTTTCGCGATGACTCGGCCGACCACCTGATGGCCGAGAATGCGGGGAAGCCCAGATACCGGCAGGCGGCCTTCGATTTCATCCAGTTCGGTATGGCAGACGCCACAGACACTCACCTCCAGGAGCAGTTCGTCCTCCGCGGGCTGCGGGTCGGGCATTTCGAGCAGACGAACAGGCTTCTGCTCAACGGGGGCGATTTCAGTGAGGGCGGCGGCTTTCATCCTGCAGATCCTTTAAGGCGGCGGCGAAGGTCTCATAGGCAGGCCGGTCAAACAGGCAAAAAACGACCCGCTGAAGGGAGGTTTGGGAATTGTTTTGGAGGAAATCGCGGGCGGTTCGGAGCAGAATGCGGGCGCAGCGGTCGATGGGATAGCCGAAGATGCCGGTGCTGATGGCACAGAAAGCGATGCTTTGGAGACGGTGCGTGTCGGCCACCTTGAGGGAATTCAGGGCGGCCTGCTCGAGTTTGCGGTCTTCGTCCCCTTCGCCCATTCGGGGGCCGACGGCGTGGATGACATAGCGGGCTTTGAGATTGCCGGCCCCGGTCAGAACCGCCCCGCCGACGGGAATAGGGGCTTTCCGGTCGCATTCCTCCTGGATGGAGGGGCCGCCCTTTCGGCGGATGGCCCCTGCCACTCCCCCGCCTAAAACCAGCTGGGAGTTGGCGGCATTGACGATGGCATCGGTATCCTGCTCGGTGATGTCGCCCTGCACCAGTTCAATGGTTTTGTCAGCGAGCGTCCATTTCATATTCGCGTTCTCCTGTATGCCCCCTTCTCCCTGGGCTTTCCTTGCTTTTTTAAGGATAACGTTTTTCTTGCTTTTTGGCAAAAGGATTGAGTACAATCCTGTTTTTATCTGAAAAAGATGGGTTTCGGGGTGTAGCTCAGTTTGGCCAGAGCGCCTGGTTTGGGACCAGGAAGTCGCAGGTTCGAATCCTGTCACCCCGAGTCAATTCTCTGCTGCGGCACGTGTTTTGCAATCTCCTCTCCTGCGAAGGCTGTCCCAAGAGGGTTTTGGGGACTGAACAGAAACAATTTTGCAGCAAAATGTCATTTATTCTACAAAATTGTAGGGAAAGGTGAATATGATGCGGATTCGCTGTCTTCGCCATGTTCCGTTTGAAGACGCCGGAGCGATTGAGGATTGGGCTGTTCATCGGGGATTTCCGCTCTGTTATACCTGTCTGGATGAAAACGAAGGGCTGCCCAAACCGGAAAGCTTCGACCTTCTGGTCGTCTTGGGCGGGCCGATGAATATCTATGAAGAAGAGCAATACCCCTGGCTTGCAGAGGAGAAACAATTTTTGAAAGAATGTGTCCGGGCCCGAAAAAAAATTCTGGGTATCTGCCTGGGGGCGCAGCTGCTGGCGGATATCTTGGGAGGAAAAGTTTCTAAAAATCCCTTCAAAGAAATCGGGTGGCATCCTGTACATCTTTCCAAAACGGCCGAACAATCGCCTGTTTTGCTGCGGGTTTTTCCGAAACGTTTTACAGCGTTTCAGTGGCACGGCGACACGTTTCATATCCCGCCGGGCGGACTGCACTGGGCGGAAAGCAGCGCCTGCCGCAATCAGGCCTTTCAATATGGAAAGGACATCATCGGTCTTCAATTTCACCTTGAATACACGAAAAACAACATCGAGAATATGCTTTATTACTGCTCCGATGAAATTATCGATTCCCCTTTTATCCAAAAACCAGAGATTATACGGAAAAGATACGACTATATTTCCCACATGAATGCCATGCTGTTTCGGTTTCTGGACGAATGGCTCGCACAGCCCCCCGGGATATCCTGACTGACCCCCCAAAAAAATAAATCTTCCCGGCTGTATTTCATATCTCATTTACTATCAAACACTTGAAGACAAAAGATTTTTGTTTTTTTGATTTGACTTGACAAGGTTTTCAGACAAATGTAATATAAAGTAAACGTTTACTGGAAGTTCTATAAAATTGAAAAGAGCAAGGGATTATGCCTGAAAAACCAATGCAGGCATTTTTTTGAGCAGCCGCCAGTAAACGTTTACTGATAGAAGAGAGGGAAAGCGAGGGACATTCAAACCATGGCCAAAAAACGCACCTCCATCCCGACGGTCCGCGAGATAGCCAGCCACTGCGGAGTCAGCAACGCCACTGTCAGCCGGGTTCTGAACGGCAACTATTCCAACGGATTTTCCGTCCGTGAGGAAGTGCGCCAGCTGATTACCCAGATGGCCGAGGAGCTGGGATATCGGCCCAATCTGGCAGCCAAGAATCTGGTCAAGCGTCAAACCAAAATCATCAGCATCATCGGCTACAATACGGTATTCGGCTGGCCGAGCAATATTTACCAGCTGACAACGGAAGAAGCCGTCCGGATGCTTCAGGACCACCAGTACGATGTGTGCT
Organism: Anaerohalosphaeraceae bacterium; assembly: GCA_037479115.1. NCBI lineage: Bacteria > Pseudomonadati > Planctomycetota > Phycisphaerae > Sedimentisphaerales > Anaerohalosphaeraceae > Anaerohalosphaeraceae bacterium. Next base: position 24,931 of record JBBFLK010000024.1, read on the forward strand.
CGACGGCCCCGAACCTGCTGCGGGACGACACGGAACTGCCCCCCTGGCGGGTGGACGGGATTATTGTGATTCAGGAATGCTCCCCCCGCACCATCGAGGAGATGGAAAAAATCCGCCTGCCGTATGTGGTCATCAACGGCCCGCGCGGCTCGCTGGGTTCCTCCGTGATTCCGGATGACCCCGAAGCCACCCGGGAGGCGATTCGGTACCTGTACGAACTGGGACATCGGCGGATTGCCTACGCCGGACCGACCCCGCAGCACCGCAGACATTTCAGCATCGAAGAACGTCATCGTACCTATCTGGAGGAGCTCAGGCAGCGCAAGCTGGTCTGCATCAGCGGACATGATAAAGTGTTCGAGGACGGCGTGGCATTTCTCAAGCGGGCCGTACTGGAGGAAAAAGCAACGGCGATTCTGGCCTATGACCATGTGGTCGCCCTGAAGATTCTGCACGATGCGCCGACGCTGAATATCACCATTCCGGACCATGTCAGTCTGATGTGCTTCAATGATGAATACCTGTGCGATATCGTCAAGCCGGCCCTGACCACCATCGGCGCGCCGTCGCGAGAGATGGGCAAACTGGCGGCTCAGCTGCTGCTGCGTCAGATTGAGCTGCCGCCGGAGGAACGGAGCGGACAGACCGTCAAGCTCCAGCAGCATCTGATTATCCGTTCTTCGACCGGCCGTCCTTTCGGGTTTAAGGCATCCGAAGAAGTCAGCGGCACTGGCAGACGGCTGAGCGGCTACGATGAGGAAGTGCTGCCGGCACAGCGACAGTAACCCTGTGCCGTTGCAATACGAATCTTAGGGTCTGCGGAATATGGAAGACCTTTGCAGGGAAGCAGGGGCGGAAGACGGGTGACAGGGAAGAAAACGGGAAGAAAAGAGACAACAAAACTGGAGGCATTTTATGAAGAAGAAGAGAAGAGACTGTATCTTGTTCCTCTTGTGTCTGGTCCTGTCGGGGGCGGCCGGGGCGATTGAAATGATCAACATTGACATCAACAATTACAACAACGACACCGCCTACTCAGGCGCCGGCGCCTTCCCGGGCCGGACGGACTGGATTGTCTTCTACGGCGGCTGGGGCGTCGCGGTCGGCTCGCAGCGCTCGGCAGACCTCGTCAATCAGGGAGCCGGAAGAGCCCCGAGCACCTATGCCGCCCAGGTCTGGATTGGTGACGACGGACTGGGCCACGGCTACATCGGCTCCGGCGGAACCCTTCTGGAAGACGGATTTGTCAACAACAACCCGCGTGCTTCCGGCGCCACCCTCAAGGACCCGAACCTGGCTTTTATGGGACAAGGGGCTTACGGCGGCAATTTTGATGTGTACGTGTACGGACGCGAGGCCGGCGAGTTTATGATTGCCGACGGAAATGATGTCCTGGCCCGCCAGACCATCACCGGCGGACCGGCCCCGTTTGCTGAAGGGGTCAACTACGTCGTCTTTGAAAACGTGCCGCTGGGCAATCCGAATATGATTCGCCTGTATTATACCAATCAAATCAACGGCCTTCAGCTGGTCAGCCGCAAAAGGCCGTTTACCGTCATCCCGTCCAGCGACCCCAATGACAACTGGATTGACGCCCGCAACTATGATGTAGCCCGCGACACAAATGCCCGGGAGGGTGAAATGAACATCTACGGGCCGGATTTGGGCTCCTATGTGCACTATCTGGATACGGGCGAGTACATGATTTATGACATCTATGTCAGTCCGCAGGCTCAGGGTCTGTACAATCTGTCGGCCGACTTTGTGACGAACTGGGGAGCCGCCGGCCTTCAGATGTATCTGAACGATGCTTTGCTGGGCACGCTGACCCAGGTTCAATACCAGGGCGACAACAGTGTTTACCCCTCTCTGGAAACGCTGCCGGTCAATTTGTTCGCCGGCACGCACCAGCTGAAATGGATGAATACGCAAAACTATTTTGACGTAGTTCGGCTCCGCCTGACCTATGTAGGGCCCATCACGCTGGCCACCTGCGAGGACGTGTATCTGTACAAGATGCAGCCGGCGGGTGATGTCAACCGGGACTGCCGGGTGGACCTGACCGACCTGGCGGCCGTCGCGGCCGACTGGCTGAGGGATTACAATCCGCGGCCTCAGTAATTACGGGAACAGTCCAGAAACGATTCATCCATTTGAAAACGAGGAGATGATACGATGAGTAAGACAATAAAAACCATTCTGAACGCGTGTATTCCCCTGTTTCTGTTCGCCGCCGGCCTTTCGTATGCGACGACCGTCATCGGCAGCTGGGAAGGAACGGCAGACGGCTGGATTGACTGGGGCAACAAGGAATCCATTGATTCGACGGCCAATATGCCGTCCAAATACCAATACGCAACGATTGGAGCTACCCGAGGCAGCCAGAGTTTAAAAGTCATTCAATCCGGATGGGGACAGAGTCTGGCGATTCAGCTGACTCCTGAGCAGCGAACCGTCTTCATGAACAGCACAACCTTTTCGATCGATGTGACGGTTGCTGCCAGCAACGGCCTGATCACTCAGGGATATTCCCAAATCAGCGAAGTCGTGATGAATGCCCCCGGCGCCGGCTGGACCGTTGTAGCCGGGAACAACCCGGTCAACTTTTACTGGTGGGCAGACGCTCCGCAGCGGACGCAGACCCTGACCATCGAATATTCTGATTTCCGAAACAGGATTACTACTCCGGACTACATCGAGATTATTTTTGCCCTGAATACCGGCGGCGGGGCTCCGCCGGAGATGTACTTTGACAACGCCCGGCTGACCGGCTCCACACGGCCTTATCGGGATTTGGTAATGGAGCTGAACCCGAGACTGTATCTGCGATTTGAAGGCCCGACGCTGGCAGACTCATCCACCTTTAACCGCTGGGTGCAGCAGCGTCCCGGCGCTTCCTTTGTCCAGAAGACCGGAATGGGCAACTGCATGTATTTCGACGGCAGCAGCAACGGCTGTGTCGCCGCTTCCGTTATCAGCAATCCGAGCTGGGGCGGTGTGTACGGCGACCAGTACGCGTTTGCCAAAGGACAGATTTCGTTTGAATTCTGGGCCAAGATTGAATCCATGTCTCAGTACGGAATGTTCTTCCAGCAAATCGGCCCCTGGGAACGGGAAGATTTCGCTCCGGGCATGGGGCAGATAGCAGAATCCGCCAATACGCTGGGCAATCTTCGAATCCTGAACGGCACAACGGATGCCAATGATTTGGATTTCTGGTATCCGGGTGTGGCCGTACCGACAGACGGACGGTGGCATCACTATGTCGTCACTTACCATGAGCAGTACGGCGGCGATCCGGACCTGATGCAGATTCAGCTGTTTGTGGATGGTTCGCTGGCCGGCTCGACCGTTGTCGGGCAGCCCGGATTGCCGGCCAAGCTGGGGCCGGAATTGGACCATCTGGTCATCGGCGGAGAAAACAACCGGGGATATGTCTATAACACCTTCAAAGGGTGGATGGACGAGTTTGCCATATATCCGATTGTGCTGGATGCCGACCGCGTAGCCCTGCACTATGCCCGCGGACGAATGGAAATTGAGCCGCAGAACTGTGAACAGGTCTTTCTGGTTGGACAGGGTCTGGCGGCGGACTTTAACCGGGACTGCGTGATTGACCTGAATGACCTGGCGTATGTCGTTCAGTCCTGGCTGGTGTGCAATGACCCGGCGCTCTTCGGCATCGACCCGAAATGCGGACCGACCTGGTAACGTGAGCAAACGGGAGCCGGTCTTTTCGCCGGCTCCCCTTGAAAAAACGGAAAGCGTGTGAGTGTGTGTGATTTGTACAACCGAGCCCTGAGGCGCAGGGCAAAAGAGAATGAGAACAAGAAACTGTTTTTGGAGGAAGGAAAATGAACAAGTGGATTGCCTTGGTTTTAGTGGGACTGATGCTCGGTGTTCAGGCCCCGGCTCTGGTTATCGGCAACTGGGAAGCTATGCCCAATTCCGGAGACGGGTGGATTGACTGGGGTCAGGGACAGGTTCCGATTGAGACCCTGCCGGCTAAATACAGCGTGGGAACCGTCGGGGTCACGCTGGGCAGCCAGAGTCTCCGCGTGGACCAGTCGGGCTGGGCTCAGGCGCTGGCCATCAAGCTGGATGCGGCTCAGCGGGCGGCCTTCATGAGCAGCTCCATTTTTGAGATTGATGTGAGTGTGCGGGCCAATGACGGTTCGATTTCCGGCGGATACAGCCAGATTTACATGGTGTATATGAATGCCCAGGGTGCCGGCTGGCAGGCGGTAACTGATACGGTACCGCTGAATTTTTACTGGTGGCCGGGCTCGCCGCAGCGGACCCAGACGCTCAGCGTGGATTACAGCGCGTATCGGGCTCAGGTTACGCCGAATCCCGGCTGGGTTGAAATCATTCTGGCGCTGAATACCGGCGGCGGCGCTCCGACGGATATGTACTTTGACAACGCCCGTCTGCTGGTTCCGGAACCGGCCACGCTGGCTCTGCTGGCAGCGGGTGCCCTGCTGAGCATCCGGAAACGGAAATAAGCAGGTCAGGAATTGAAACAGAACGGCGGCCCGGAGCAGCGGGAGGGCCGAATTCCGGGCCGCCGTCTTGAAATCAGGAAAATGCAGGTCCGCTCGAAGGACCTGAACGGCCATAGGGTGCCGAAACCAAAGAGAAGAGACGCAAGAAGAGAAGAGAGAGCGGATTATGAAGACAAAAAAGGCCTTTACATTAATTGAACTGCTGGTGGTCATTGCCATCATCGGGCTGCTGCTGGCTATCGTGATGCCTGCCCTCCGGCGTGCCAAAGAGATGGGGATGCGCATCCTGTGCACCAACAACCTCAAATCCATTGGGACGGCCAATCAGGTCTATGCGAACGAATACAAGGGTGCGTATGTCCCCCTGTGCTACCGAACCGCTTCCAGCAGCTGGCGTGTGGACTGGATTCGCAATGAGGCTTTTCGCGCCATTCTGGACATCGAAAGCCTGCGAAGCAGCGAAGAGCCCCGCTACTACGGCATTCCGAGAAAACTGATGTGCCCGGCGGATAAAATCAGCAAAGACATCCGCAATGTCAGCACCCAGGGGGTATTGACCAGCTACGCCATGAACTCGACCGAATGGGGCGGTTTTGATTACATCAACAATCTGACGTTCAACTCGTATATGGGCCATACCCTTCGAACGATGACTCTGCCGGCGGAACGAATGGCGTTTGTCGATGGAATAGACTGGTGGACCCACTGGTATTCCGCAGACCCTGCCAGAGGGTGGAATTTGGCCGGTCAGTTGTCCATTGAGGAATACAAGAGCCAATACAATCTGCATGGACCGGTGATTTACCGACACAGCGAAGGGGCCAACGTGGCCTTTTACGACGGCCATGCCGCATTCTTCCGGAAGGATGATTTGTTTGTTCGCGCCGATTACGAGAAAAAGCCCCAGCGCCCGGGTATGTGGGTGATGAATCTGCAGATGTTTTATGAACGCCACCACGGGTCGAAGTAAGCCGACCGACAAACCGGTCTTTTAAGGAAAGGCCTGTTTCGACGGCTGCGTCTCTTCGACGGTATCCTATGGCGAAATGCTGAGGGCCTGTGAAAAACAGGCCCTTTTTTTTAAAATTGGGAGATTGAAAAAAGATGCGAAGAGGAAAACGGACGTTTTGGCTTGCGGTTATCGGATGGATACTGACGGGCTCCTGCGCCCGGGCGGAGGACGGCAGCCGACTGTGGCTGCGGTATGACCTGCTCGAAGAGCCGCTGCGGCATTCTTATCAGGAACGGATTCGGGAGCTGGTCATCCCTTCATCGGAAGCATTTGCGGTTGTGCGGGAGGAGCTGCTGGAGGGGCTGACGGGTCTGCTGGGGCAAGTTCCAGCCGTCAGAGAATCCGTTTCACAAAACGGGGCTGTTTGGGTGGGGACGGCGCAAACCCTTCGGACGGACGCCTGTCCTGTCGATTTGTCCGAACTGAAGGAACTGGGCGAGGAAGGATTTCTTATCCGCTCCGTCAAAATAAACTCCAAGGATGTCGTCATTATTGCAGGCCAAACGGAACGAGGCGCTTTGTACGGCACCTTCTGTTTCCTCCGACTTCTGCAGACCGGCCGGCCGATTGACAATCTGGCTATCCGGGAAAAACCGCGGATTGCCCGCCGCCTCCTGAATCACTGGGACAACCTGGACGGCAGTGTCGAGCGCGGCTACGCCGGACGCTCTATCTGGAAATGGCAGGACCTTCCGGAACGGATAGACCCCCGCTATAAGGTCTATGCCAGAGCCAACGCCTCTCTCGGCATCAACGGAACCGTTCTGAACAACGTGAACGCTCAGCCCCAGATTCTGACAGCCGAGTATCTGAAGAAGACGGCGGCGATTGCGCAGGTGCTCCGTCCGTACGGCATTCGTGTGTATCTGAGCATCAAGTTTACGGCCCCGATGGAAATCGGCGGCCTTTCGACCTGCGACCCGCTGGAACCGGCTGTGCGGGACTGGTGGAAGGAAAAAGCCAAAGAAATCTATGCCCTGATTCCGGACTTTGGAGGATTTCTGGTCAAGGCGTATTCAGAAGGACAGCCCGGACCGCAGATGTACGGGCGAACCCATGCGGACGGTGCCAATCTGCTTGCGGAGGCGCTGGCACCGTTCCATGGGATTGTCATGTGGCGGTCGTTTGTATATGACCTGACCATTGATGAAGACCGAGCCAAATGCGCCTACCTGGAATTTGTACCGCTGGACGGGAAATTCGCTCCGAATGTACTGGTCCAGACCAAAAACGGCCCCGTGGATTTCCAGCCGCGCGAGCCGATTAATCCGCTCTTTGGAGCAATGCCGAAAACGCCGCTGGTGCTTGAACTTCAGATTACGCAGGAATACACAGGCCAGGCCAAACATCTGGTGTATCTGGGGCCGCAGTGGAAAGAGGTTCTGGAGGCCGACACCTACGCCTACGGCCCCGGAACCACGGTCGCCAGGATTGTGGACGGCTCGGCGGAGGGGCATACGCTCAGCGGAATCGCCGGGGTGTCGGGCATTGGGACGGATGCCAACTGGACGGGACATCCCTTCTCGCAGGCCAACTGGTATGCGTTCGGCCGGCTGGCCTGGGATTATACACTCTCGGCGGACGCCATCGCCCGGGAGTGGATTCAGATGACCCTCACACGCGACCCGAAGACACTCAACGTCATTGCTGAAATGATGGCGGGCTCATGGGAGGCCTGCGTGGATTATATGACGCCGCTCGGCCTGGCTCATCTGATGGCGGAAGGACACCACTACGGGCCGGCGCCGGATTATGTCCATCCGGTACGGCATGACTGGAGCTCCACCTATTATCATCGGGCCTCCAAAACCGGAATCGGTTTTGACCGAAGCTCCAAAGGAAGCAATGCCGTCAGCCAGTATCATCCGCCGCTGCGGGACCTTCTCGATGACCCGAAAACCTGTCCGGAAAAATATCTGCTGTGGTTTCATCATCTGCCGTGGGACTGGCGGATGAGCTCCGGACGGACGCTCTGGGAAGAACTGCAGGCCCGCTATCAGCGCGGCGTAGAATATGTGGAAGGGATGCAGCGGACCTGGAAAACACTGGAAGGCAAAATCGACCGGCCGATTTTTGAGGAAGTCAGCCGCCGGCTGGCCCTGCAGGCGGACAATGCCCGGCAGTGGCGGGATGTCTGCTTAAACTATTTCGGGCAGTTTGCAGCCGCATCCATTGAAAAAAAGGACGCACAACAGTAAAGTCATAGAGCCGAAAACAGCACAGGAGACTTTTATGGAAAACGGAGTGAAAAAACTTTCAATCGGCGAAAAAATCGGCTACGGTCTGGGCGATGCGGCCTCCAATCTTTTTTTCCAGATTTTCATCATTTACCTTTCCTATTTTTACACAGACGTCTTCGGGATTCCTGCAGCGGCGCTGGGAACCATGATGCTGGTGACTCGAATCTGGGACGCCGTGAATGACCCGATTATGGGGATGATTGCCGACCGGACTAATTCGCGATGGGGAAAATTCCGCCCGTGGCTGCTCTGGTGTGCGGTGCCGTTCGGCGTGCTGGGGGTATTGATGTTTACCACGCCGAATCTGGGACCGACGGGCAAACTGATTTGGGCGTATGTGACCTATACGGCGATGACGATGATTTATACAGCCATCAATGTGCCGTACTCCGCCCTCATGGGGGTCATCACGCCGGACTCGATGGACCGCACAGTGGTGTCCTCCTTCCGGTTTGCCCTGGCTTTTGTGGGGACCTTCAGCGTTCAGCTGCTTCTGACAAGGATGGTGCGGTTCTTCGGCCAAGGCAATGAAACCGTCGGTTGGCAATGGGCGGCGGTCGTTTTCTCCTGCGCAGCCGTCATTTTATTCCTGTTTACCTTCGCCACAACCCGGGAACGAGTGCAGCCGCCCAAGGGGAAAAATCCGATTCTTCACGATTTAAGAGATTTGTTTACCAATATCCCCTGGCTCCTGATCGGCGGAGCAACCGTCTTTCAGCTGGCCTTTATCGTCATGCGCGGCAGCTGCATCCCCTACTTTTTCAAATACTATATTCAGGATAGAGAAATCAGTCTGTTCGGGATGACCAAAACCATTCCTTATGACGACCTGTTTTCTTACTATCTGATGGCCGGCACAGTATTTACGCTGGCGGGGGCGGTCCTGTCCAAATGGTTCAGCCTGCGGTTGGGCAAACCCCAGACCTATTTATTCTTTTTAACCCTCTGCGGTCTGTCCACAGCGGCCGTTTATTTTCTGGATCGCGATAACCTCGGGCTGCTGCTGATTCTGCAGCTGATTGCCTCCTTTTCGGTCGGACCGGTCTCCGTGCTGCAATGGGCGATTTATACAGATACCGCCGATTATTCGGAATGGAAGAACGGCCGGCGTGCGACGGCTTTGATTATGGCCGCCTCGCTCTTTGCCCTGAAGATGGGGGTGGCTATCGGCGGGGCCCTGCTGGCATGGATTCTGGCGGCTTACGGATACAACGCCGAAAATGCGGAGCAGACTCCGACAGCCCTGACAGGCATTCGGATGAGCATGAGTCTGTATCCTTCGGTTTTCGCCTTTCTCGGTGCAGCCCTGATGCTCTTTTATCCGCTGAGCAATCAACGGATGAAGCAGATAGAAAGCGACCTGATTGCACGTCGAAAAGAATACGAAGGTCAATCAATCCAGTAATTTTTGTATGGAAAGGAATCAACAGATGAAGCAGGGGAAATGGAGCATTCTCGTAACGGCAGCCGTTTTGCTGGTTCACACCGTTCAGGCATCCGAAAAACAGGAGCCGGCTTTAAAAGACGTCTTTGCCGGCAAATTCCGAATCGGAACAGCCCTGAATGCCGAGCATATCCGGGGACGAATTCCTTCTGATACCGCCCTGGTTCTCAAACATTGCAACACCATCACAGCGGAAAATGAGATGAAATGGGAGCGGATCCATCCCAATCCGAATGAGTTTTCCTTCGAGCTGGCCGACAAGTTTGTAGAATTCGGACAGAAAAACAACATGTTTATTGTCGGCCATACCCTTGTCTGGCACAGCCAGACTCCGCGCTGGGTCTTTCAGAATCCTGAAGGCGGCCCGGCGAACAGACAGCTGCTCCTGCAGCGGATGAAAGAACATATCGAAACCGTAGTCGGCCGCTACAAGGGACGTGTCCACGCCTGGGATGTGGTCAATGAGGCCATCGAAGCGGACGGCAGTATGCGCAAGAGCCCGTGGCTGCAAATCATCGGACCGGACTACATCGCCCGGGCGTTCGAGTTTGCTCATGCGGCCGACCCGGAAGCGGAACTGTACTACAATGATTATGACGAGTGGAAGCCCGGCAAGCGGCAAACCATCGTCAGCCTGGTCAATGAACTGCGGGAGAAGGGAATCCGGATTGACGGAATCGGGATGCAGGGGCATTGGGGACTGGATTATCCGGAACTGGAAGAGGCCGAAAAAAGCATCGAAACCTTTGCCGCCCTTGGTCTGAAGGTGATGATTACGGAACTGGATGTGACGGTGCTGCCGCACCCCAGCCGACAAACCGGAGCTGATATTTCCCAGAATTACGAACTTCGAAGAGAGCTGAACCCCTGGCCGGATGGTCTGCCCGATGAAATGCAGGAAAAACTGGCCAAACGGTACGCGGATATTTTCGCCCTGTTCTGCAAACACGCAGACAAAATCGACCGGGTAACCTTCTGGAACGTCCATGACGGCAACTCCTGGCGAAACAACTGGCCCGTACGCGGACGGTCCGATTATCCGCTTCTGTTTGACCGCCAGGGCAAACCCAAGCCGGCCTTTTATGCCGTCGTAAAGGTTGCCGAGGAATGCAAATAACCAGCCGATGTATCCGGTGTTGAAATAAGAAAACCGCCTCTTGATAGGGGGTTAGGAAGCAGCGAAAAACTTCGTCCAAACTGGGGAAACATTTGACAAAAAGCCCTCCTCTGGCGGATAATTGATTTTAGAGAGAAGGGAGTTTGGAAAAAGGTGAAAAACCCAGAAAAGGGAGTTTCACCCATGAGTGAGTTTTTTTTCTTAATAACTGTCATACTGGAGAAAGAACAGCCAAAATGAAAACAGCTTCCAAGAGCAAACCATCCTATCTAAACTCTTCTCTGCCTGTGGAAAAAAGGGTCCAGGACCTTCTCTCGCGAATGACCCTCGAGGAAAAAGTGGCCCAGATGCTCTGTGTCTGGAATGAGAAAAAAACCACTCTGCTGAACGAAAAAGGGGAATTTGACCCGGACAAGGCCAAAGCCAGCTATCGAGAGGGTTTTGGTCTGGGGCAGGTGGGACGTCCGAGCGATGCCGGAGGCGGGACAACCCCGCGGCAGACCGCGGAACTGACCAACGCCATCCAGAAATTTTTTATCGAAAACAGCCGGCTGGGGATTCCGGTGGTTTTCCATGAAGAATGTCTGCACGGCCATGCGGCGCCGGAGGCCACCAGTTTTCCGCAGCCGATTGGGCTGGCGTCCACGTTTGACCCGGAACTGGCCGAGCGGCTGTATGCAATGACGGCCTATGAAGCCCGGGTGCGGGGAACGCATCAGGCCCTCACGCCGGTGGTGGATGTGGCACGAGACCCGCGCTGGGGACGCGTGGAGGAAACCTTCGGCGAAGACCCCTATTTGGCGGCGTGCATGGGGGCGGCGGCGGTTCGGGGATTTCAGGGAGACCGCAATTTCAAGGACAAAAAGCATCTGATTGCCACGCTCAAGCACTTTGCCGCCCACGGCCAGCCGGAATCAGGCACCAACTGCGCCCCGGTCAATGTGTCGATGCGAATTCTGCGCGAGGTGTTTTTGTACCCGTTCAAGAAATGCGTCGAGGCGGGGGTAGTGAGCGTGATGGCCTCCTACAACGAAATCGACGGCGTGCCCTCCCACGCCAACCGATGGCTGCTGCGGGAGGTGCTGCGGAAAGAATGGGGCTTTAAAGGATACGTAGTTTCCGATTACTATGCCGTCCGGGAACTGTATGACCGGCCCGGGCTTTTCGGCCATCACGTAGCGGCCAGTCAGAAAGAGGCCGCGGTGCTGGCGGCCAAGGCAGGCGTCAATATCGAGCTGCCGGAGCCGGACTGTTATCCGCATCTGGTCGAGGCGGTGCGGGAAGGCCTGATTGAGGAATCGGTACTGGATGAACTCATTGCCCCGATGCTCGAATGGAAGTTTCGGATGGGGCTTTTTGAAGACCCGTACGTGGACCCGGACGAAGCTGAAAAAGTCGTGGGATGCCCGGCCCATGCGCAGCTGGCCCTGGAGGCGGCCCGCAAGACAATTACACTCCTGAAAAACGAAGGCGGCCTTGCTCCGCTGGATTTGAAGAAAATCCGGACGATTGCCGTCATCGGCCCCAACGCCGACCGTGTGCTGTTGGGCGGATACAGCAGCACCCCCAAACATTTCGTGACAGTCCTGCAGGGCATCCGAGACTATGTCGGCGGACAGGCGGATGTGCTCTATCACGAAGGATGCAAGATTACGGTCGGCGGCTCCTGGGCACAGGATGAAGTGGTGCTCAGCGACCCGGCTGAAGACCGCAAGTCGATTGCCGAAGCGGTCCAGGTCGCCCGGCGGGCGGATGTCATCATTTTGGCCATCGGCGGCAATGAGCAGACCTCCCGCGAGGCCTATGAGAAGAACCATCTGGGCGACCGGGCCAGTCTGGAGATGGTTGGTCTGCAGGATGAGCTGGTTAACGCACTGGCGGAAACCGGCAAGCCCATTATCGCCCTGCTGTTCAACGGCCGGCCTTTGTCCGTCCGCAATCTGGCCGCCAAGGTGCCGGTGATTTTTGAGTGCTGGTATCTGGGGCAGGAAGCTGGACGGGCCGTTGCCGAGGTCCTGTTCGGACAGGTCAATCCGAGCGGAAAACTGCCGATTACAATTCCCCGTTCGGTGGGACATATTCCCGCCTATTACAACTACAAGCCGTCCGCCCGCCGGGGGTATCTCTTCGACGAAATCAGCCCGCTGTTTGCGTTCGGCTACGGGCTCAGCTATACGACGTTCCGATTCCAGAATCTGCGTCTGGAGAAAAGCACGATTCGCTCCGACCAGTCCACACGCGTTTTGGTGGATGTGACCAATACCGGCACGCGTGCCGGAGACGAAATCGTCCAGATGTACATTCGGGACTGTGTCAGTTCCGTAACGCGGCCGGTCAAGGAGCTGAAAGGATTCAAACGCATTACCCTGCAGCCCGGACAAACCCAAACCGTCGCCCTGCCGATTGAACCGGAGCATCTGGCGTTTTACGACATCCATATGAATTACACAGTGGAGCCGGGCGAGTTTGAAATCATGGTGGGCAGCTCCTCCCGAGACGAAGACCTGCAGAAGGTGATTCTGACGGTTCAGAAATAATCGAAAAACAACACGTCGAATAGAACAGACAGAAGAGAAGGGAGACACTCTATGCAGACACGCTGCGTTTTGTGGAGCTGGCTGCTCTGGACGGGGGCAATTTTTGCGGCGGACATCCCGCACCTGCGGCGAATCGGAGAGCAGTTTCATCTGTTCGTCGAGAACAAGCCGTTTCTGATGCTGGCCGGGGAGGTCGGCAATTCGGCGGCGACGGAGCTGTCTTATCTGGAACCCGCCTGGCCTCGATTTCAAAAAATGAATATGAACACCGTGCTGGTGCCGGTGTACTGGGACCTATTAGAGCCGGAGGAGGGCCGCTTTGATTTTTCGCAGGTGGACGGCCTGATTGAACAGGCACGGGCCCACCAAATGCGGCTGGTGCTGCTGTGGTTTGGGACCTGGAAAAACAGCATGTCCTGCTATGCGCCGGCGTGGGTCAAGCAGGACTGGCGGCGGTTCGAGCGCGTGCGGCTCAAAGACGGGCGGACACTGGAAATCTTGTCAGCCTTCTGTCCGGAGAATCTGCGGGCGGATGCGGCGGCGTTCCGCGCCCTGATGCGGCACCTTCGCCAAATGGATGAAAAACAGCAGACCGTCCTGATGGTGCAGGTGGAAAACGAAGTCGGAATGCTGGAGGACGCAAGGGAATGGGGGCGGGCGGCCAATGAGGCCTTCGCCGGCCCTGTCCCGAAGGAGTTAATGGACTATCTGGCCAGCCGAAAAGAAACACTGCATCCGACCCTGCAGGCCCTCTGGGCCAAGCGGGGCTTTCGCACCGAAGGCACCTGGCAGGAGGTCTTCGGCAGAGGGCTCGAAACGGATGAGATTTTTACGGCCTGGCACTACGGGCGGTATGTGCAGGCGGTCGCAGCAGCGGGCAAGGCGGAGTATCCGCTGCCGATGTTTGTCAATGCGGCCCTGAATCGTCCGAATAAAAAGCCGGGCGAGTACCCCAGCGGAGGCCCCCTGCCGCATCTGATGGACATCTGGAAGGCGGCGGCCAAAGACATTGATTTTCTGGCGCCCGATATTTATTTCCCGAATATAGCGTACTGGTGTGAATCGTACACCCGAACAGATAATCCGCTGTTTATTCCGGAAATCCGCAAGGGACCAGAATGCGGCGTACAGGTCTTTTATGCCGTCGGAAAACACCGGGCCATCGGCTTTAGCCCCTTTGCGATTGACACAGTCGATGAGAAGACGGCGGCGGCCCTCGGGCAGGCGTATGCAATTCTGGGGGGACTGTTCGGGGAACTGACATCGTCAAAAGAACCGCCGGCGATGTACGGGGTGCTTTTGGATAACGAGAAACCGGAAGAAACCATTCAACTGGGCTCATACCGAATCCGCCTCCGGCACGACTACACCTGGGAGTGGTCCGGCGGTGACTCAAAGGCCTATTCGTGGCCGCAAAAGGCCTATTCATGGCCGCCGGCGGGCGGCTTGGTTGCTCAGATCGGACCAGACACCTTTTGGGCCGCCGGACAGGGAATTATCCTGACCTTTCAATCCGCCAATCCAAACGAAAACGCCGGGATTTTATGGATTGAAGAGGGACAGTTCCGCAACGGGCAATGGGTGCGGACACGTTGGCTGAGCGGTGATGAAAGCCATCAGGGCCGTCACGTTCGCCTGCCGATGGGCGAATTCGGCGTGCAGCGGTTCCGCCTCTACGGCTATCAGTAAGACAGCAGCCAGTTGGCGGCAAATTCCGCCAGTTCCGTCAGGTCAATCCAGCAGTCGTCATTGATGTCGGCCGGCCCGCAGTCCTCACTCATCCACAGCCAGGCCAGCTCGGACAGGTCCGCCATATCCACGGAACCGCTCTGGAGAAAATCGCCGTACAGCCAGTTGATTGCCGCCGCCTGCACGACGAAGCCGAGAATAACCTGACGATTCACATTGGAGTGAGTCAAACTGGGAATTTCGGCCGCGCCGGTCGCTGATTTGTGCCCGACCACACCGTCAGCGGACGAAATTGTCAATTCCATTGCTTTTGTAAAGCCGTTGTTGACAGTGTAGGTTCCTTCATTCCCGCACGTTCCGGCCACAATCACCAAATCGCCTGCTTCCGTCGCCAAAGCGGAAGTGGTGATTGTACCGGAATTCGAGGCGTTGGAGGCTTTGGGGCCAATCGGCACTGCCTGATTGACGCCGGTCAGGAAAAGACTCGC
The DNA here is from genome assembly GCA_037479115.1 of Anaerohalosphaeraceae bacterium. NCBI lineage: Bacteria > Pseudomonadati > Planctomycetota > Phycisphaerae > Sedimentisphaerales > Anaerohalosphaeraceae > Anaerohalosphaeraceae bacterium. The sequence goes on from JBBFLK010000024.1 coordinate 39,963, forward strand.
ATAGCCGGCACCGCTGCTGGGATTGGCGCTCCAGGAAGGCACAAAGGTATTGCCCGAGGCGGCGGCAATGCCCGCCTCATCGAGAACGAATACCGCCGCGTAGGCTCGTGACATCGTCCCAACACTTTGTTCAAGAATTTTGGTCATTGGCCGGCCGCCGTAGGTGACGCTGTTGAGCGTAATGGCCGATGAATGCTCTGCATGGGCTGTAAAAATCAGCAGCCGACTGCTTCCCGGCTCCGGAGCTCGACTCAGACCGCTTTGCCAGCCCGTCCCCAAGGGACTGACCGTCACACGGGGCAGCTGGGTTCGGGCCGAGCGAACATCCGACCAGTCCGTTTCATTCCGTCGGCTCGTATTGTCGCGTGCCTTGACGCGGAAGCGATAAAGCGTCAGCGGGGACAACCCCTGGGCCGTATAGGTAGTACCGGTCTGCCAGCCGCTGCTGGCGGAGGCATCCGTCGTGCACTCAAAGAAATACTCCACCGGCGGATTGTCGTCAGTGCAGGCCGCTGCCGTCATTGTAATGCGGTTGGCCCCAACCGCCGTCGGAGGCGTCAGCCACGCCGGAGTCGGTGTCGGCGGCAGCTCATCCAAAGCAAATGTGGCCGTAACGGTATAATCTCCATCCACAAGAACTGTCGTAGATGCGGCAGCGGGCTCGGCCACTTTGCCCGCATCCACAGCGGTTCCGGTCCAGCCCGTAAACCGATAATCCGCCGCCGCAGAGGCCGTCAAAGACACCTGTGTTCCATTTCCGTAGGAAAAGGTGCCTGTGCCGGGAGAAATGACCGTACCGCCCGGCGTGGACGAAACAATCAGCGTGCGGGAAGGCCCTGTATAGCCGGTCAGGGCCAGCGTCGTGACGGATTTGGGCGGGAGAGAAAGAGGCCCGCCGCTGTAAGAACCAAGGTTCACACAGTTTTGCGTCTGCGTGGTGCGATAGAGGGTTCCGCCGGTAACGGTGTATCCGGGAAACGCCGCTGATGCGTTTACTGTTGTGCTGTCGCTGGTGTTGATCAGGACGGCGGTCAGATTCTGACCGTCGGGGCTGATATAAGCAGATATCCGTATCATGGGCGCGCTGGAGGACGCCTCAATACGCTGCCAGCCGGAATGAATAAAGGCCGAAAAGTGCTTAAAACCCCAGTAGTCGGAGTTGATGGTGTAAGTAGAAGTGGAGTTAAGCGTAATCAGGCCTCCTTCATTGCCCCAGAATAAATCCCAATACAAATAGGCGCTGACCTGCTCGACAGTAAGGGCATTGTGCAAAAGCAAAGCGAGGTTGTAGGCATCGGGCCAGCTGCCGGCGGCCTTTTCGTATTCCGTCTGAAAGAGCGGCTTGGTGCCCCATTGAGCCCGGAAATTCTGCATCGCCGTCAGATAGGCATCGGGATTATCTCCGGCGTTGATATTGTAAAGATGATGAGCATACCCGTACACCTGGTCCTGATTGAACAACGCCGAGATGTAGGCCGAGGGACTGCTGCCGGCGGCACCGTACAAACCGGTGGTCTCCGGAGCCAGCATTTTGGGCATTGCCGTGCCGAAGCGGGCATACAGTTTATTGTAAACGGCCTGAAAGGCCTTGTTGTAGCCGGCATAGGTTGAAGTTTCGCTCGGTTCATACCGACAGGTATCCCAGGAGGCAGTCCAATCCGGCTCGTTCTGGATGCTGAGATAATCAATGTTCACTCCGAGATTGTTCCAGGCGGTAATGCTGTCGGCAAACCAGTCGGCCAGCTGGTCATAGGCATAATTGGAGGGGCCGCCGATGAGTGTTCCGCCGTTGGCGGTCTCTCCGTTGCTTTTGAGGTAGGCCGGCGGCGACCAGCAGGAAAGCAGAACCTTCAAAGGCCGCCCTAACGCAGCCTGGCCGGCGGAAATGATTTGGGCGGTGCGGCTCATATAATCCGCCCCGCCGGACTGGTTATAGGCATTGCGAACGCGGTATATATCCAGACCGAGGTCGCGGAACAGGAGGTTATACAGGGTCGCCTTCTGGGTATGTCCGGTGAGCATGCCCTCATACCAGGCGCCGGCGGCCCCAAACCCCTCAATCATTTGGTAGCGGGTCGTCGGGGAAATCTGAAGGGAGGCCTCATTGCTGACCGTCGGACCGTAAACAGAGGCATCGTCCACGAACAAATCGACGCCGGATGCAGGGCCTTCAAAATAGACCCACAGCTCCGTAAGCGTGCCGCTGACTGTGACGGTATAATTGCCGGACAGATACACCCAGCCGGTATTGTTGGCGGTGCCGCTTGCCACATTGGTGTAGGTTGTCCCGTTCCCGTCCGTCTTTTGGATAGAAACGATTACTGGAGCACTGGCCGTGCTGACGCGCACATAGCCGGAAATCTGATAGGTCTGCCCCACAACCACTTTGTCCATCAGGGTTTGCTGGATGCCCTGCCAGGTTGCCGTTCGTCCCGTTGCGCGGGCACTGTATGTGCCGGAACGGACCGGAGAGGTGACGGCACTGATGGTGCAGCCCCGGGCGGTCCAGCCGGCGGTGCCGCTTTCAAAACCGGGGTTGACAAGGACATTGGCGTTAGCCCACAGCGGCGAAGAAAAACACAGAACAAAGGCGGTCATAAAAGGAATGTGTTTGGGGCGCATCATTCATCACCTCTTCAGATAGCGGAATACAGCAGAAAACCCGACAATAAAAGACGGGAACAGGGATACACAATGCAGGCAGGCAATTTTTCCCATCTCTCTTCTCCCGGAACTTTTACTGAATCGAACGGCTGCCCCCGACGGCCTCCCCATGGCTCTGTTCAGTAAACGTTTACTTCTTCATTATCTATTTTCCGGTATGTCCTGTCAAGTCCAAAAGCCGAAAAGAACGATAAAATCCTTAATTTCCAAAAAAACGATTCATTTTGTGTCCAACTGCCCTGCCCGGCGGTATTACTAAAGGAGGAAACATCAAAATGCAGGAAAACGAATCAAAACAAACAATGTCAAATACCCAAAAACCCAAAGAAGAACTGTTTTTTCATCTGTTTATGACATATCAGAGGAATTTTTACGCCTATATCCTTTCCTCTGTCCATAACTACGCGGATGCCAATGACTTGCTTCAGGAAACCGCCGCCGTAATGTGGAGAAAATTTGACGAGTTTCAACAAGGAAGCAGTTTTTTAGCCTGGGGAATCACCATCGCGCAAAATTTGGTTTTAAAATTCTTTAACGAACATAAAAGGTCCAGAATCCAGTTTGATGATGCTCTGCTCAAAGACCTGGCCGATACGACCCTGGATGAAATGAAAGACGCCAATGCGCTGACCGAAGCCCTGCGGCAGTGCTTTCAGAAACTGAATGAAACAAACCAAAAACTGCTTCGGCTCCGTTATCAGGACGGTATGACTATCAAAGCAATCGCCGCCCTCGTTGGCAAGCCGGTTTTCGGAATGTACAAGGCCTTTGCCCGCCTTCAGGATGCCCTTCAGGTCTGCATTGAAAATACACTTCGCCGGGAGGGAGCGGTCGAATGAATGAGTCGATTCGGAAAGAACTGGCTGAACTGATTCAAATGGAGCTGGACGGAACACTGACCGACGAGCAGTTCAACCGGCTCTGCTTTCTTTTGAAAAGCTCTCCGGAGGCGCGGCGATATTACGGACGCACGATTTCCATTATTGCCATCTTTCACGAGCCCAGCGGGATTCAGCCGGCGCACACCGAAACAATGGCAGACCCGTCCGGCAGCTCTCTGGATGCAGCCTTCTGGAGAGAACTGGCCCTGAATGAACAAACCGCCGCTCCGGTTCCCATTGAAAAAACAGAGAAAACAGCGGACAGTCCCCCTGCCGCCGACAGAGCCGCAGGGCCTTCTTACAGGGTCAGCAGGCTTTCCTTGTATTCCCTGCTCGTTTCTTCCGCAGCGCTGATTCTGCTGATTTCTTACGCCCTGCTCGGGTCTGCCGGACGCGGCGTGGAAGTGGCAACACTCTCAGAGACTCTGAACGCGCAATGGGCCTCGCCTGAACGGGGACTTCGCGAAGGAAGCCGTCTGTGTACCCATACAAAACCGCTGCGGCTGGGAGGAGGAATCGCCGTGATTCAGTTTGACAACGGAAGCCGAGTGGTGCTGGAAGGTCCCGCCGAATTTACCCTGCTGACCGATGACCAGATTCAGCTTCGTACCGGCCGGCTATTTGCCTCCATCCCCAAAACAGCCGTCGGGTTTACCGTCAGTACACCTTTTTCCAAAATTATCGATTTGGGGACGGAATTCGGCATCAAAACCGACCTGGACGGAATGGAAGTTCACGTGATAGCCGGCAAAACCATGATGATTTCGGGCCCGGCCAAAGAATCCAAGAACCAATATGAAATCAAGGAAGGGTTTGCCAAGGCCGTCAATGCCGCCGGTGCCGTGCTGGATATCGCCCTGAAAAAAGAGGCCTTCGTGCGGCGAGTGAATCCGCAGACGCAGTTTGTCTGGAGGGGACAAAATGTAAATCTGGCGGATATTGTCGGCGGAGGCAGCGGCTTCGGAACCGGACGCATCGAGGCGGGCATTGACCCGCTCAACGGCCAGAAAGTGGAAAAAATCACCCCCCGCTACAGCATCAAAGGCAGCGGACGCTATGAACTCGTTCCGTGGAATCCCTTTGTGGACGGCGTTTTTGTGCCTGACCCGAGCTCCAAACCCGTCGTCGTCAGCTCTCGCGGCGATCTCTTTGACGAGTGTCCGGCAACCAACGGGGAATTCTGGACGGAAATTACCAACGGCGGGCAGTTGTCCGATCCGGTGGAATTGTCCAGTCCGCAGTTTCGGCTGAACGGCCAGGTCTATGGAACGGCGGACAATCCGGCCATTTTTATGCATGCCAATCTGGGAATTACATTTGATTTGCAGGCCATTCGCCGAACGCTCCCGAAACTGAAAATCAGCCGCTTTACGGCCCTGGCGGGCATCAGCGAAAACGGCCCGCGGCGAAGTCCCTATGCAGACTTTTGGGTGCTGGTGGACGGCAAAGTTCGGTTCTGCCGGCGAGGAGCAGACGGGACGGAGGTTTATTCGATTGAGGTAGACTTAAAAGAAAGTGACCGGTTCCTGACACTGGCCGTCACCGACGGCGGCCGTGAAAAATGTCTCTGGATTGACGGACAGCCCTATGTGCTGGACGGAGACTGGGGGCTGTTTGCTCTGCCCCAGCTGCATCTGCAGGCCGAATAAATAATCGCATGCTCGAAAAGCGTGTGAAGTGTGGAGTGTGTGATAGAGCAAAGAGGCAGCAAAATTTTTTTGGAGGAAAGGACCGATGAAAACAACATGGAAACTGGTCTTCTGTACACTCATCCTTGCCCTGACGGCCGTCGTTTGGGCGGATGAGCACAACTTCTGGATTCAGGGGAATCAAGGTTCGTGGAATGACCCTGCCAACTGGTCCAGAGGGGTGGTTCCGGATACCCTTCCGGCCGGTGACGGCGGAGGCAAATGTGTCGGGTTTGCCGGCAGCACATCCATCGCGAATGTAGGGGTCGGAGAGCTGGCGGAATTCGGCAGCAGCGCCTTCTGGTCCGATTTCTGGGGCCCGGAATGGGGTGCCACACTGAACATCAACGGCGGACGCTTTATTCATCGCGGATTTGTCGCGGCCCCGATCGGTGCGGCGGATGCTCCGTCCAACATCAATGTCTCCAACGGCGGATACTTCGAAGTCGGAGAACTGGCCCTGGGCGACAACTGGTGGTTCTGGGATGCACCGTATGCGAATCTGAATGTGTACGATTCGAGCACAGCCAGAGCCCGCGGCTGGATGTGGCTGGGCGGCAGGGTCAACCTGTATGACAATGCCGTTCTGACCATCGGCGGACTGGTGAATATGGCGGCTCATGGGAGCACGTATGCCCGCATCGACATCTGGAACAACGCCATGATGCTCATTCAGGGTTCCGCCGCCGGACGGGACCCCTACCAGGAAGCCCTCGGCTGGATTGCCAACGGTCAATTGATTGCTTTCGGCGGGGCCGGGCAGGTTATCGTGTCCCAAACCCCCAACGGCGTTCAGATTACCGCGATGATTCCCGAACCGGCTACGGTGCTTCTGCTGGGTCTGGGCGGACTGACGATGCTCCGCAAAAAAGGATAAAGGATAATAAGGATAATTGAAATCAAAGGGGTGCCGGTGCCTTTCAGCCGGCATCGGCCCCTTTTGGGCTGGATTTCAGAAGGATATCCAATAGGGACGTAAAGCAGTTTCTGCTTTTCAGGCGGCAGGGTCAAAAAAAATAGGGAAAGGCAAAAACAGAAAGACTGGATTTGCGCCTTTCTCCTTCGCTGAAGCTTCGGAGAACAAGTCGCGGGAATGATTAAAAACCAGTTGGTCAAAAAGCGGCGTACGAAAGCGAACGGAAATAATCGTACTATCGAACAGTCATAACATTTTTTGGAGGACGCAGTTATGAAAAGCTTCATTTCCTTTTTCCTTCTGTCGGCCGTGCTGGTGATACCGGCGCTGGCCGCGGATACCAACTGGACGGGTGCAGCCGGCGATGGGCTGTGGGTTACACCGGGCAACTGGTCCAACGGTGTTCCGCCGTCCAATCCAACCGTAACCGGAAACATCAATATCGGATATATTGCCGCCTCACCCGTGGTCACGATTCGGGCGCAGGACAATATTGTCTGCGGCAGCACCACCGTGCGCCCGACAGACCTGCACGGACCGAACTGGGGCGCCACACTGAACATCGACGGCGGAACCCTCACCCATCTGGGATTTGTGATGGCTCCGGTTGCCACCAGCGAAGCTGCCCGTTCGGTCATCAATGTCCGCAACGGCGGACGCCTCAGTGCAGTCAACCTTTGTCTGGGCGATAACTGGTGGTTTGTAGCGCCCTACGTGACAATGAACGTGTACGAAAACAGCACCGTCACCGTCAGCGATTATCTGTGGCTGGGCGGATATCTGAACCTGTACAGCGGGACGATTGATATTAGCAACGGGATGAATATGGCGGCCAATACCGCCTCGTACGGCGTGACGTGCCTGGACATCTGGGACGGAACCCTGATTCTTCGGGGCCAGGACCAGAGCGCGAATATCCCGACATGGATTGCCAACGGCTATCTGAAGGCCTATGGGACCACGCCGGGCAGCCGCGGCGGCGGAACCATTGTGGTCGATACGCAAACAATTCCGGGCGGAATGATTCTGACGGCGATTCCCCCGCTGTGTGCACGAGACCCGAACCCCCTGCCGCAAAATGCAGACGGCTCGGTCGGAACGCTCATCAATCCGACCCAGACGCAGGTGCAGCTGAACTGGAAAGCCGGCGTTGACCCCAACAATTTTTACCCGGTCAACCCGAAGATTCGGACGCACTATATCTGGATGGGCGAAAGCGAAACTTCCCTCAGCTATGTCGGCCAGGTTCCCCATACGGACTGGAACAATCCGAACGTTTCTTACACAATCACACTGGCGGAAGGACGCACGTACTACTGGAGCATTGAAGAGGGACTGGACAACGGCACAGGAAATGCCTATCCGTCGGGTGACCCCAATAACATTTTGGGGCCGATCTGGTCGTTTACAGCCAAGGGCGCAACGCCCCTGATTCTGGTTGACCCGGTGAATACGGTCGCTTCGCCGAATGCAGTCCTTTCTATCGTTGCCAATGACGTTGCCAGCACGTATCAGTGGTTCAAGGTGGGCACACCGGATATTCCGCTGACAGACAACAGCGTTTATTCGGGCACAACAACCACCACCCTGACGATTACAGCTCCCACCGTCGCCCACGAAGGACAATATTACTGCATTGCCTATAACGGCCTGACCCCGTCGGCTCCTTCGAAGGCGGCCTGGGTGTGGACAAAACGGCTGATGGGACACTGGAAGTTTGACGGCAACCTGCTGGATTCGGTCTCGGCCAGTGTGCCCGGCGCTCCGGCACATCACGGAACGATGGCCGGCGGCGGAACCGGCGTGGACACCTACGGAGCCGGCATCAACGGCAATGCCATCGTCTTTGCCAACACGGCGGATTATGTGGAAATTGACAATCCTGAATTCTTCAACTTCTACCCGCTCGGCTTTACCATCAGCTTCTGGTATAAAGAAAACAGCGCAGTCGGCTGGCGGCTTCCGGTTTCCAAGCTGGATGCAGGCACGGCGGGCTGGCTGTTTGGCGTGGACAAGGCCTGGCGCAATCAGGCAGTCTTCTTCTTTGATTCCAACAACAATCCGGCCTTCTGGGCGGACGGCAATCCGAACGTCGCTTTGGATGACGGACAATGGCACATGATTACGGCCGTTTACGACCCGCAGACAACCTCGTACACCATCTACACCGACGGCGACAAAAACGAGACAATTGTGCTGGATATTTCCGCAGCCCCGCTGGCGGCGGCCCCCTTGTCCATCGGCGGCCGAGCCACGGAATTGTCGGTTGACGGGGCTATTGACGACGTGCGGATTTACAGTTATCCTCTGACACCGGTTCAAATCGCTCAGCTGTATGTGGATTTCGAACCGAGCAAGTTCGTGTGTATGGAAGATGAGGAAGACCCGCTGACGGCGTTTGATTTGAACAGCGACTGCAAAGTGGATTTGGCTGATTTCGCCTTGTTTGCGGCCAAATGGCTGCAATGTCAGCGTTATCCGCAATCCGCCTGCGATTGATGTGAATTGCAGGGCGGCAACCCCAACCACACACTCCGGCACTTCGAGGCCGGAGTGTGTTTTTTTATTCAGACCGAAACCAGCGACGGCAGGGTTCGAACCGGAGTCTGTCGGACGGCCTGGGCAAAGTCGGCCTCTTCTTCAAGCGATTCAAAACCGATGGTGACGGCATCCACACAGCCCAGATTGAACACAAAATCAATGGTTTCGGCGCGTTTTTCGGGACTGTTTCGGAAGGCCCCTTCGCCGATCAGTTTCATCCCAATCAGCCCCTTGCCGTTTTCATGCGCCTGCCGAAGAACCGGAACCACAGCATCCGGCGAGCCGTCCATCTGGACGCCGAATGGATTGATGCGGGCGTGAATCGACTCCACCCACGGATGTTCAGCCGCTCTCTGCAGAGCCGCCAGCGAATGACAGGAAACGCCGTGTGCGCGCAGAAGGCCCTTTTCCTTCAGACGCCCCAGCACCTCCATTTCCTTCTCATACCGCGACGGCCAGTCCGGTTCAACCAGGCAATGAAGCAGAAGCAAATCGATATAGTCCGTTTGAAGCTCCTGCAGAAACCGATGCACAACCTGTTCCGTATCCGTCGGCTGTCCTTCCGGAAGTCCTCTGGTCCGAAGCCAGATTTTGGAAACCAGAACATACCGATCCCGCGGAACCCCCCGGAGGGCCTCGGCCAGATAAGAATGGCTGCCGTACAGGTCCGCCGCATCAAACCACGAAATCCCCCGGTCCAGAC